>JBPRGD010000178.1:0-1458 GCA_051428125.1 Candidatus Wenzhouxiangella sp. M2_3B_020 | reverse complement strand
TGCTTGAGGACTACATCGGAATGCGCGCGGTCATCGACATCCAGGCCCTGGCACGGCTGATGGGGGAGCGGCCACTGGCGGACGAGGTCGAGGTGCAGATCGACGATGCCGAACTCGACGCATTGTATGCAAAGGTCAAGGAGACGCCGGGGATCAGCGGCATCTCGCTGCAGGCGTCCTCTCTGGGCAGCTTTCGCGAGGCCGTTGCGGTCATCGTCAGCGCGATGTCGTCGATCTATACCGGCCTCGCAGCCGTCATCGCCTTCGGTGTCGTCTACAACGTCGCCCGCGTCGCGCTGCTGGAACGCGAGCGCGACCTGGCGAGCCTGCGGATCCTTGGCTTCGGTCGAGCCGAGACTTTTGGAATCCTGGTAGCCGAGCTCGCGTTGCTGGTCCTGCTGTCGCAGCCCGTGGGATGGGGCGCCGGATACGGGATCGCCGTGCTGATGAAGTCGGGGCTCGACGCCGACCTCATGCGGATGCCGCTGGCGCTCGACCTTCAGACGTACTCCATCGCCAGCTCGGGCGTCTTTGCCGGAGCTGCCGCGTCCGCCCTCCTGCTCTGGCGCCGGGTGAGGGAACTCGACCTCGTCGCGGCCATGAAAACGAGAGAATGATCATGTTGTCACGTCACAAAGGTTGGGCGCTGTTTGCCGTTGTGCTGATCGGGATCGCCGTGGCCGCGGCTGTGCTCTTGCGCCCAAGGCCGGTGCTGGTGGACCTCGGCAGCGCCGAGACGGGTTCACTTGCGGTGACTGTCGAGGAAGAGGCGCACACGCGGATTCGCAACCTCTTCACTGTCTCGGCCCCTGTTTCGGGCCGCGTGCTCCGCACGCCGGTTCGCGTCGGCGACACCGTGGCAGAGGGGGAGACGGTTCTCGCGACAATCCTGCCGATACCCTCGGGTCTGGTGGATGAGCGGACACGGAGCGAGCTGCTCGCCGCTTTGACCGCCGCGGACGCGGCGACTGATCTGGCCCGGCATGAGATCGGCGGACGTGAGGCCGAGGTTCGCTTCGCGGAAAGCGAGCTGGAGCGAACGCAGTCCCTGTCCGGTCGCAACGTGCTGTCCCGGGAGGCGCTGGAGGAGGCGCAGACGCGTGTGCAAACGGCCCAACATGCGCTCGAGGCGGCGCAGGCGGAACTGGAGGTTCGCCGCAGTCGCCGGGCCGAAATCGCCGCGCGTCTGGAAGAACCGAGCGGTAGTGAACAGCCTGACCGCAAGGTGCACGTCAAGGCCCCGGTTTCCGGCGAAGTATTGCGGATCCTGCAGGAGAGCGAGAGCATCGTTCCGGCCGGCGCGCCGCTGGTCGAAGTGGGCGACCTGGGCGACCTGGAGGTGGTGGCGGACTTGCTGTCCACCGATGCGGTGCAGGTGGAGGTGGGCGCTCCGGCGCGCATCGTTGATTGGGGTGGAGCGCCCCTTGACGCCCGCGTCGCCGAAGTCGAGCCGATCGC
>JBPRGD010000177.1:0-14423 GCA_051428125.1 Candidatus Wenzhouxiangella sp. M2_3B_020 | reverse complement strand
CAGTAGGCGCCGGCCAGCTTGGTCAGCTTGAAGGCGCCGAGCTTGCCGGTCGACGGCACGTGCGGTCCGCGGCACAGGTCGATGAAATCGCCCTGCCGATACAGCGACAGCGTCTCGTCGGCCGGGATGTCCTCGATGATCCGGGCCTTGTATTCCTCGCCCTGCTCCCGGAAGAACGCGATCGCCTCGTCGCGCGGCAACTCGCTGCGGTCCACGGGCAGGTCCTCGTCGACGATGCGCTTCATCTCCTTTTCGATGGCCTCGAGATCCTCGGGATGAAAGGGCTCGTCGCGGGCAAAATCGTAGTAGAAGCCGTGCTCCACCGTCGGCCCGATCGTCACCTGGGTCTCGGGATACAACCGCTTGACGGCCTGCGCCATCAGGTGCGCGGTCGAGTGCCGGATGATCTCGATGCCGTCGTCGTCGCGCGCCGTGATGATCCGCAGATCGCCGTTGTCGCGTATGCGGTAATCGACGTCGACGAGCTTACCGTCGACCTCGCCGGCGATCGCCGCCTTGGCCAGGCCGGGACCGATGCTCTCGGCGACTTCCTTGACGGTCACGGGCTCGGAATACGATTTCAGACTGCCGTCGGGGAGCGTGATTTCAGGCATGGGTGGTTCGAAATTGCGGAAAAGGTTACAGGTGCGTAATTGTACCCGCTGTCCCGGCCGCACGCGGCCCGCTCCCCCTTCGACAAGCCCTGCGGGCATGCATTTCTCCTGCTCGCCGATGCTACTCATCGGCTGTAGCCGAAAGAGCGGGCCCGGAATACCGTGGTCGACACATTCTCCGCCCGAGAGCCGCCATTTCGCCCACGCCGCATGACCTCGTTCCGCTCGCAGACACGTCGATCGGGACCGCCGCACGTTGGCTGCCGACTCCGGGCACCCGACCTTGAGCGGCTCACGGGGCTTTCGCTGCGTCGTCGACGCCGAAGACACGATCAAGCGTTTCGAGGGCAATCCCCACGATTTTGCCATCAACGGCCACGGTGACGACGTGCCCCCCCGACCTTGCCGGCAAGCGCATCGAGGACGCCATCTCCAAACCCGAGGTCGCGCACCTCGTTGCCGTGCTGCTCGAATTCAGCCGTAAATCGGGCGAGCGCATCTCGGTGCCGTACCGAACGGACGGAGACGACGAGAGTCGACTCATCGAGATGGCCGTTTCACCCGGAAACGACGACGGCGAGATCGAACTGCGCAGTCGTCGCCGCCGCTCGGGGCGATTGCAGGCGCCCGCATTGTCGTGGGAAAGCGAGGACGGCTACGATGGAATGCTTCGGATCTGCAGCGTCTGCCACCGCATCGAGGAGGACAGCGAATGGAAGACGGCTGCCGAGACACTGGTCGAGGGCCGGCTGTTCGAGCGCCCGAAGATTCCCCGTTTGTCGCACGGCCTGTGCCCCGATTGCTATGCTCGCAGCATTGCCGAGATCGAGAAACGCGACGGTTAGACGCCCGGCATTACCGAATCAACGCACTGTCTCGGTCGCGCTCATCGGCCCGACGAGGAGTTCGGCGGCGGCGAGGAGTTCCGAAAGCGGCAGTCTCAGCGCTTCCGCCAGGTGCTGCAGATTGTCGAAGCCGACGTTGCGCTCTCCGCGCTCCACGCCGCCGATGTAGGTTCGATGCAGCCCGGCGTATTCGGCGAGCAGTTCCTGGCTGATGTGCATTTGGACGCGGCGCGAGCGAATGGCCCGACCGAGCGGGATTCTTGCGGATATTGATTTCATGATGGCTCTGGGGTGACGGAGCCGAAGGAAGCAATCGCCTGTGTCTTCGGACGGGCTCTGGCGATGTATGGGCCGGGGGAAATGGAAAAAGCGATGCCCGGCAATGTAACGGGAGGAAAGAAGGGGAATCGACCACCCTCGCGGATGATTCACGGTAACACCCCGAGACCGGTGGGTCAAAGCGCCCAGGCCCGGAAACCCCGCCCGAAAGAGGCGGACCGAAATTCCGCTCGAATTCTTTTCCGATGCACCATGGACGCCGTCGCGAACCGCCCTGCTGCGAATGCGAAGCGGCCAGATCACGGACCCAACGCACCTGGCTAGGTCGCGAGTCCTCGCCAAAGCGGCAGCTATGACCGCGGTCCGCTCGGTCGCCACGCACGCCCTCTCCGCGCCCTCTCGACTTTTCGCTATGTGCAGCCCACGAAGGAAGCCGATACGTCGGTACATGAGGATTCCTGGCACCGCACGGCGATACTGGCCGCGTGCCAGAGGAAGCCTCAGAAGGGAATTTTGGTGGGCGATACTAGATTTGAACTAGTGACCTCTGCCATGTCAAGACAGCGCTCTAACCAACTGAGCTAATCGCCCGTGTCAAGCGCGGAAGTATACCACCGAACCGCCATTCCGCAACCCCTGATCGAGCGCCGTGGATGGCGGCAGCGGCGGGCCGCGAGGGCTATAATTTTCGGTCATGCCCGACCACCCGCACACGCCCGATCGGCCCTTCGTCCACCTGCGGGTGCACTCCCAGTACAGCCTGGAAGACGGCCTGGCGACGCCGGCGGCGCTCGCCGCGCGCGCCCGCGAGCTCGGCATGCCGGCCATGGCCATCACCGACTGGCACAACCTGTTCGGACTGGTGAAATTCGTTCGCAGCGCACAGGCCAACGGGATCAAGCCGCTGGTCGGCAGCGACGTGCGACTGACCGACCCAGCCAACGAGCGCGACTGCGCCTCGGCCACGCTGCTGGTCCAGGACCGCACCGGTTACCTGAACCTGTGCCGGCTGATCTCGAAGAGCTTCATCGACGGCCGGGTCGCGGGCCAGCCGAGGATCCGTTCCGAGTGGCTGGAATCGGCGTGCGAAGGCCTGATCGCGCTGGTGGGCTGGCAGTCCGACGTCGGCCAGGCGCTGAACGGCGGCCACTTCGAGGAGGCCCGCCGGCGCCTGGTCGCCTGGCAGCGCGAGTTTCCCGACCGGCTCTACGTCGAACTGCAGCGCACCGGCCGCAACGGCGAGCGCGGCGCCGAGAACGGCCTGCTCGCCCTTGCCGGCGAGTCCGGATTGCCCGTGGTCGCCACGAACGACGTGCGGTTTCCCGACTCCGCGCAGTTCCTCGCCCACGAAGCGCGGGTCTGCATCCATCAGGGGCGGTTGCTGGACGACAAGCACCGGCCGCGCGAATTCGTCGATCAGCAATACCTGAAATCGCCGGCCGAGATGGCCGAGTTGTTCTCCGACCTGCCGGCGGCGCTGGAAAACACCGTCGAGCTGGCCAAGCGGCTGAACCTGGACCTCGAGCTCGGCCACTACTCGCTGCCGGAGTTTCCGTTGCCCGAGGGCGAGAACGCCGACGACTTCCTGCGCCGCAAGTCGTTCGAGGGCCTCGACAGCCGGCTCGCCCGCTACGGGACCGCGGCCGGAGTCGGCGAGGACGCCTACCGCGCCCGCGTCGAGAAGGAACTCGAAGTCATCGTCTCGATGGGATTCTCGGGCTACTTCCTGATCGTCGCCGATTTCATCGCCTGGGCCCGCAACAACGACGTTCCGGTCGGGCCGGGGCGCGGATCCGGCGCCGGTTCGCTGGTGGCATGGTGCATCGGCATCACCGACCCGGACCCGCTGCGCTACGACCTGCTGTTCGAGCGCTTTCTGAACCCCGAGCGCGTGTCCATGCCCGACTTCGACATCGACTTCTGCGTCGAAGGCCGCGACCGCGTCATCGACTACGTCGCCGATCACTACGGCCGCGACCAGGTCAGCCAGATCATCACCTACGGCACGCTGGCGGCCAAGGCCGCGGTCCGCGACTGCGGCCGCGTGCTCGGCTACAACTACGGCTTCGTCGATTCCATCGCCAAGCTGATCCCGCTCAAGCTCGATATCACGATCGCCAAGGCGCTGGAGGAGGAACCGGAGCTCAAGCAACGTTTCGAATCCGAGGACGATACGCGCAGCATCCTCGAGCTCGCCATCCAGCTCGAGGGCGTCGCGCGCAACGCCGGCAAGCACGCCGGCGGCGTCGTCATCGCGCCGGGACCGCTGACCGACTATGCGCCGCTGTACACCGACCCGCGCACCGGCTCGGTGGTCACGCAGTTCGACAAGAACGACGTCGAGGCCATCGGCCTGGTCAAGTTCGACTTCCTGGGCCTGCGCAACCTGACCATCATCGACTGGGCGCTGAAGTCGGTGAACCGCCAGCGCCGCGCCGCCGACGAGTCGCCGATCTCGCTGGACGACCTGCCGCTGGACGACGGGGAAACCTTCCGCCTGTTGCAGAAGGCCCATACCACCGCGGTCTTCCAGCTCGAGTCGCGCGGCATGAAGGACCTGTTGCGCAAGCTGGTGCCAGACAGCTTCGACGACATCGTCGCGGCCGTCGCGCTGTTCCGGCCCGGCCCGCTGGACGCGGGGATGGTCGACGACTACGTCGAGCGCAAGCACGGGCGCGCGACGGTCAAGTACCCGCACCCCATGACCGAGCCCATCCTCAAGCCCACCTACGGCGTGATCCTTTACCAGGAGCAGGTCATGCAGATCGCGCAGGTCGTGGCCGGCTACACGCTGGGCTCGGCCGACCTGCTGCGCCGGGCGATGGGCAAGAAGGACCGCGAGGCCATGGCGAAGCAGCGCGAGATCTTCTGCGCCGGCGCCGCGGAGAACGGGGTTTCGGCCGACGATGCCGGCCACCTGTTCGACCTCATCGAGACCTTCGCCGGCTACGGCTTCAACAAGTCGCACTCGGTCGCCTACGCGCTGGTCGCCTACCAGACCGCGTGGCTGAAGGCGCACTACCCGGCCGAGTTCATGGCCGCCGTGCTCTCGGCCGATCTCGACAAGACCGACAAGATCGCCAATCTCATCGAGGACTGCCGCGCCATGCAGCTCGAGGTCCGGCCGCCGGACGTCAATCGCTCGCACTGGCGCTTCGAGGTCGAAAACGGCGCGATCCGCTACGGCCTGGGCGCGATCAAGGGGGTGGGCGAAGCTGCCATCGAAGCGATCCTGCACGCTCGCGAACGGCTCGGCGGCTTCGAAAGCCTGCACCGGCTGCTGCGCGAGACCGACCTGTCGAAGATGACGCGCAAGACGATGGAAACGCTGGTGCGCGCCGGCGCGCTGGATTCGATCGCGACGAACCGCTCGGCACTTGCCCAGACGCTTCCCGACGCGTGGTCGGCCGCCGAGCGTCACCAGGCCGACACCGCCGCCGGACAGGCCAGCCTGTTCGGCGGCGCGGCGGTGGAAACCGAGTGCCAGCACGAAGACGAGGCGCTGCCCGACGTGCCGCAATGGACGTCCAGACAGCGGCTGCGCGCCGAGCGCGAAACGCTGGGGCTCTATCTCAGCGGCCATCCCATGGACGACCTGGCCGACGAGATCGCCGGCTTCGCGACCTGTCGCCTGGGCGAGATCGGCGACCGCTTCGGCGACGCCGGCGAGGGCGGAGGCCGCGGCAGGCGGCACCAGGGCGTGCCGATGACGCTGGCCGGGCTGATCGTGACGATGCGCCGCCGCCCCGGCAAGGGGGCGTTTGCCGCGATCGACGACGGCACCGGCCGGATAGAGGTCGCCGTGTTCGAGAACCGGCTCGCCGACTGCGCCGACCTGCTGGTGACCGACGAGATCATAATCGTCAGCGGCGCCGTCGAACCGGACGACTTCAACGGCGGGTTCCGGATGCGGGCCGAACAGGTCTTCGGACTGGACCAGGCGCGCCAGTCCTTCGCCCGCCACCTGCACATCACGCTGCAGCCGATCCACGAGGCCACCGACATCGACCAGCTGCTCGCCGCGACGCTGCGCCCGTATCGACACGGCGAAACACCGGTCATCGTGGACTATCGAAACGGCCGCGCCCGGGCCCGCCTGCGGCTGGGCCAGGCCTGGAACGTCAAGCCCTGCTCCGAGCTCATGGCCGCGATCGCCGGCGTGGAAGCCATCGACCACGCCCGCCTGGTCTACGGCTGATCCTCTCCGCGGTTGCGACGGGCCAGCGGCAGCGCGAACGCGAAGCAGGTGCCCGACGCCGTCGGTCTCGCGCTCAGCCGGCCCGCGTGGCGTTCGGCGATCAGCCGCGCGATGAACAGCCCCAGTCCGAGATGCGGCACCTCACCGCCCGACGGCCGATGCGAAACCATGGGCTCGAACATCGCCTCGGCATCCGACGGATCGATGGACACGCCCTCGTTCTCGACCTCGAGCACGGCCCGGCCGGCGTCGGTCCGGAGCCGGACTTCGATCCGCCCGCCGTCGGGCACGAAGTCGCGGGCGTTGTCGAACAGCTTGTCCATCAGCTGCGCGACGAGGTCCGGCGATCCGTCGACCCGGACCGGGCCGACGATGGCCGGCGCGACGATCCGGCAGTCCGGCTCGGCCGATTGCCGGGCGGCGCAGTACTCCTTCACCAGCCCGGCGAGGTCGAAGCGTTCGAATGGCTCGTCGATAAGGGCTTCCTCGAGCCGCGCGGCCTGGCTCATCGCCTGGAGGATGCGGTTCAGCCGGCGGCTGCCCTGCCCGGCCCGTTCGAGATAGCGTCCAGGATCCTCGCCGCTACGCACCCTGCCTTCGAGGTGCTGGCCCAGGTTGGCCAGCGACGAATCGATCATCGCCAGCGGCGTGCGCAACTCGTGCGCAAGCCGGTCGGCCAGCGTACGCAGGTACTGCTGGTGGACGCGCAGCCGCTCCAGCAGCGCTGCCATGCTGCGCGATAGCCCGGCCAGTTCGTCGCCGCCGCGGGCCGGCGCGAGCCGGCCCACGACCCGGCCGTCGTCGGCCACGGCGTTTTCGGCCGCACGCTGCAGCCGGCGGATGCGCAGCGACAGAAGGGCCGCGAATCCCAGCAGGACGACAGCGGCGATCGCGAACGTCAGCACGCTGGCACCGGCCAGGCGCAGCACGGCCTCGCTGGCCAGCAGCATCAGCGCATCGGCGTCGCGCTCGACGACCAGCAAGGCATCACGCGGTCCGGGTCCGGCCAACGGCATCGCGACGCGCACCCGCGCGATGGGCTGCGCTCGGTCGCGGTCGATCATCCAGACCGCCTGCACCGCGCCCTCGCGCGCGGCGGACAGGTCGTCGCCGGACAGGCGGGCACTGTACGCGTCGGGGGGCGAGCGCGTCGAAAGCGCATCGCCGGCCAGGCGCTCGAACAGCAACGCCTGCCAGGGGCTCGGCGCTTCGGTGCCGCCGCCGCGCAGTCCGCCGGCACCGTCGGCGAACGCGAGCACGTAGCCGGCCGGCGTCACGATCCACGCCCGCATACGCGCCGGCACCACCTCGCCCAGCGACTGGGTCAGCAAGGGGTCGCGTGCGACCAGCGGCGCCGTGTCTTCGATGCCGAACCGGCTGGCGCGATCGGCGTCGACGTCGGTGACCGTCAGGCCGAAGCGCTCGGGGCGGTCGCGCAGCGGTATCCGCAGCTCCAGGTTCCAGCCGTCGGCGTGCACCTGCCAGTTGCCGTGGACCACCGGCCATTGCGAGGGCGCGCCAGCGCGGGTGAAACGGCCGGGCGCGGCCGGCGTGATCTCCATCGTCGCAACGCGCGCCCCGACGGCGAAGCGCAATGTCACGCGCTCGCCGAGCCGCCCGCCGGCGTCGGCGAACCGGGTGTCGGCATCGTGCATCCTGAGCAGCACGTGCAGGCCGGACGGCGACTGGGCCAGCGCCAGCGCCAGCGGCCGTTGCGCCGTCAACGGTGCACTCGCGTCCTGCTGGATGCGCCCGGCGGGCCCCAACCGCTCGGTCAGCCGCAGCCAGCCGGCCCAGTCGTCTCCGTAGCCGTCCAGCAGCAGCGGCTGGCGCGCGGCGTGGACGTATATCGGGTCGGTGCCGGGCTGCGGAATTTCCCCGGGACGCGGCACCACGGTCGCCAGGGCGGCTGTGCTGTCGATCAGGGCCTCTTCCAGCCCGGCCCGCAACAGCCGCTCCACCTGGCCGACGAACTGCAGGCCGAGCAGCGGCAACAGCAGCACGAGCGCGGTGACCAGCAGCAGCTGGGTTCGAAGCTTCACGAGTGGTGAGCCGTGCGGGCCGTACGGCGACGCTCGGCCTTCGCACAAGCGCCGTGGGCAAGGCACGCGAGTGCAGGACTCGCTGAAGTCGACCCAGGCGAGCGCAACGCTGCCCACGACGCTCGTGCGGCGGGCACTCGGGAGCTACCTCGCGGGTGCGACCCGGCGTTGCGTTTCCCGGCAGGGAAGTGGCCATTGCCCGCGAAACGCGCGTTGATTCGCGCCGGCAGAGTGACTCCGAGCGTCACCGAACTATCCGCGTGGCCCGTCGGCGAGCCAGCGATAGCCGGCGCCGTGCACCGTTGCCAGCCGGTCGAAATCCGGATCCACGTGCTGGAACTTCCGCCGGATGCGCTTGACGTGCGACGTGATCGTCGACTCGTCGACGACCAGGCTGGCGGCGGCCATGAGCTGATCACGGCTGCGCACATGGCCCGGATACCGCGCCAGGGCGTGGACGATCCAGAATTCGGTCACCGTGAGATCCACCGGCCGATCGCGCCACGACACGGTCATGCAATCGGGATCCAGCGACAGCGACCCGCGCTCCATCGTCTCGGACGCGGCCGGATTCCGCTCCAGCGCGTCCAGCCGGCGCAGCAGTGCACCGATCCGGGCCATCAGGTGCGGAATGGAGATGTCCTTGGTCAGGTAGTCGTCTGCGCCCAGCCGAAGGCCGGAAACGGCGTCCAGTTCGCTGTCGCGGGCGGTCAGGAAGATGATGGGCAAACGCTCCGAACGGGCACGCAGCGTCCGGCACAGCGCGAAGCCGCCTTCCGGCTCCTCGCCCAGCCCGATGTCGATGATCACCAGGTCGGGCAGCACGGACGCGAACGCCCGTTCGGCCGAGCGCCGGTCGGCGTGGCCCTCGGCGGCGAAGCCCTGGCGGCGTAGCGCGTCCAGATAGTTCTCCCGGATCGACGCTTCATCCTCGACGACTGCGATGCGGCGGCTCATGTCCTCTCTCGTCCGGCGACGGCACGCCGGCCTGCATGCCGCCCGATAGCTTAGCGCGCGTGTACGGGGCGGGCACGGTGCACGCGGAGATTGCCAGATTCCTGCCACATCCGGCCCGCGAATCGCCCGATTCGCGGCCCCGGCGGGTCATGCCGGCGCGCTGGAATGGCCATGAACCCGACGACGGCACCAGAAGGAACCAATCATGGCACCGAACCGGATCCGGCTCTTAGCGCTCGCGGCCCTGCTGCTGCCGGGACTCGCCCACGGACAGCCCCGGCCGGGGCTGCACCTGCTCGGAAGCGACGGGGCGACGCGAGCGCGCCTCGAATCCACCGATGTCTCCATCGCCGTCTCCGGGCTGCTGGCCCGCACGACGCTGGTGCAGACCTTCGAGAACCCCACCGCGGACTGGGTCGAAGGCCGCTACGTGTTCCCGCTGCCGCAGGGAGCAACCGTCGACGAGCTCCGGGTGCGCATCGGCGAACGCGTCATCGAGGGCGTGGTCCGCGAGAAGAAGACCGCGCGCGAGACCTTCGAACGGGCCCGCGAATCCGGTCGCAGCGCCGGCCTCGTCGAGCGTCATCGCGGCAACCTGTTCTCCACGTCGATGACCAACATCGCGCCGGGCGAGCGCATCGAGGTGCGCATCGGCTTCGGCCAGACCGTGCGGTACCGGCACGGACGCTTTCATCTTCGTTTTCCGACGACGACGCTGCCGCGCTACCGCAACGGTGCCGGCGACGCGGATCCGGAAGCGGCCGCCGGAACGATCCCGCCGGTGCCGCGGGAACCCGGCGCGCGCTCCCCGCTACGGCTTACCGTCGATCTGCACGCCGGGCTGGCACTGGCCGGTGTCGAAAGCCTGCACCATCCCGTCGTGGTTTCGGGAAGCGGCAGCGAGCGGCGAATCGAGCTGGCAGAGCCCGAGCATGCCGCCGGCCGTGATTTCGAGCTCGCCTGGCGTCCGGCCGGTTCCGACCGGTTGCGCGGCGCGATGTTCGTCGAGTCCATGCACGGCCGCGCCCATGCGCTGCTGATGCTGGTTCCGCCGGACGAATTCCGGTCTGCATCGTTGCGGCGCGAGCTGATCCTGGTGCTCGATCGGTCCGGCTCGATGCAGGGAGACGCATTCGAACAGGCGCGCGAGGCCGTCCGGCTGGCGCTGGATCGGCTGGGCGCCGACGATCGTTTCAACGTCGTCGCGTTCAACGGCCGCGCCACGCCGCTGTTCGACGCGCCGATGGCCGCCACCAACGGCCACCTTCGTCGGGCCTACCGCTTCATCGATTCGCTGGCCGCCAACGGCGGCACCGAGATCGATGCCGCGCTTCGCCACGCCATGAGCGGCCTTCCGGATCCCGGCTACCTCCGCCAGATCGTGTTCGCCACCGACGGCGCCGTCGCCAACGAGGACCGGGTGCTGGAACTCATCGATCGCGAACTCGACGACGCGCGCCTGTTCGCCGTAGGTATCGGCCACGGCGTCAACGACGCGTTTCTCTCGGCCGCGGCCACGATGGGCCGCGGCACCATGACCCGCGTCGCCGACTGCCGCGACATCGCGGGCCGGATGAACGAACTGCTCGCCCAGCTCGAAAGCCCGGTGCTCGAGGACATGCAGATCGACTGGCCGGTCGGCGCCGAGACGTGGCCCGAGAAGCTGCCCGATCTCTACGCTGGCGAACCGCTGATGGTCACGGCGCGCCTGGATGCCGCGGTGTCGACGCTGGATGACGGCGCCGTGCGCGTCACCGGTTTCCGCGATCTCCGCTTTGTCGAGATGGAGTGGCCGGTGTCCCGGTTCCGTTCGGCGCCGGGCGTCGCCCGCGCCTGGGGACGGTCACGCTTCACCGGCCTGCAGCGGCGTCGCCCGGGCGAGATGGACGAGCAGCTCAGGCGCGACGAGATGCTGCTCACCGCACTGGACTACCGGATCGTCACCTCGATGACCAGCCTGGTCGCCGTCGACCGCACGCCGCGACGCAGCTCGGCGGCGGCGCTGCGCCGCCAGGAGATCGCCGGAACGCCGCCGGCCGACCGCGCCCGGACCATGCTGCGCGCGATGCCGGCGACCGGGGCAGGCTCGCTGGAAGCCGGGCTCAAAGGACTTTCCATCCTCGCCATCGTGCTGCTGGTGCTGTTCAACCGGAGGATCCACCGAGACCGGGGAGACGAACGATGATCGGGCGTCTCGTCATCGGGCTGCTGTTCGCCGCAGGCCTTCTCCATCTCGGCGAATTCGGGCTCGTGCACGGCAAGGGCGCGATCGGGCAGTGGTTGATGGAGCGCGCCTGGGCCGACGGAGAATCGTCGGAGGCCGCACCAGCCCCCTGGCCTGGCGCGCGCACCCGCCCCGCCGCACGGCTGTACGTCCCGGAGCTGAAGATCGACCGTCTCGTCGTCCGCGGCTTCGACACGCCCAACCTCGCCTGGGGACCCGGCATCGAGACCGGGCCCAACGGGCATACCGTCATCGCCGCGCACCGCGACACGCACTTCCGGTTCCTCGGCGACCTGCGAGCGGGCCACCGCATCGAGCTGGAATACCCGGCGGGCACCGTTCGGAACTGGCAAGTGCTCGAGCGCGAGGTCGTCGACGCCCGCGAGGCACGGCTGGATCTCGCCGCGACCGGGCCGCTGCTCACGCTGGTCACGTGCTGGCCCATCGATGCGCCCGAGGCCGGCGGCCCGCTCAGGCTGGTCGTCAGCGCCGTTCCCGCTGAGGGCGATCGCTCATGACCACGCTGTCGCTGGCGGACCTCGACACCAGGACACTGCGCCGGCTCGGACTGGACGCGCCGTGCACGCATATTCGTTCCGGCGGCCCGACATTCGCCGTCATCCCGGTCGTGCAGATCGACGGTGCGGGAGCACCGGATAGATCAACGGACGAACCGGGCGGGACGTGGCTGCGTACCGGGCTCCACCGCCTGCGCGTGCCGGCACTGCCCGGTCCCGCCGGCCGGACGTCGCTACGATGAATGCCGGCCGGATGCAGGCGCCGCTTCGCTCTTTCAGTCGTAGCAGACGTTCAGGTTGCCGGTTTCGATCGTGACGTCCTCGAGCACGTAGCTGGTCTTCAGCCGAACGGCCGGGCACTCGATGCGCCGTCCCTCGCCATCCCGGCACGACAGATCGGCGACGTGGGCACGCAATTCGAGGCAGTGAGCCGCCGGCACCGGCGGGAGTTCGACGGATTCGACGAACATGCCGGCTCCAGCGTCGCCGAACCTCAAGGCGGTCGAGGTCGCCGCAACACGTTCGCCGTCGTTATCGAGCAGGAGGATCTCCGTTTCGAGTTCACGCAGCGGCGTATTGCCGGCGATATAGAAGCGGAGCCGGGCCCGGCAGGGCTCGCTCAGCGCGGAGCCCTCGTCCTCGGAAGAAATGTTCAGGCGCCCGGGCTCGGCACTGCCGCGAGGCTCGCAGCGTGGCTGCCTGCTCTCGCCGGGCACCTCGAACTCGCAACCGGCAACAAGTCCCGTACAGAATGCCAGCAGCAACGTTTTTCTCATGCGGCTTCCATGAAAAGCGATCGCGGGCACAATGCGTTTACCTGACCGGCGCGCCCGCCCGCCACGGATCGCTGGGCCCGATGAAGCGCCCCGCGCCGGCGCCCGGCTCGCCGGGTCCCTTGCGGAACGTCGTCAGCACGATGGCCAGCAGCCACATCGCGCATGCGAAGTCGATGGCCGTGGCACCGTAGTAGATTCCGGAGATGCCGACGATCGGCGGCACCAGCAGCATGACGGGCACGTAGAGCAGCAGCTGGCGGGTGACCGAGACCATCGTCGCCTTGCCCGGCTGCTCGATGGCCGGCAGCAGGCTGAGCGCGGTGAACACCAGCGGCAGCACGGGCAGCACGAGAATGAGCACGCGGAAGCGGCCGAGGTCGAGTGCGCTGAAGTCGACGCCGGGCAGCATCACCGACAACGTGGTCTCGGGGTTCAGCCCCATGAACAGCCAGATGGGGAACACCATCGCGCTGCCGGCGGCAACGAACACCCAGTAGTGCATCTGCACCCGGTCCCAGCGCCCGGCGCCGTAGTTGATGCCGGCCACCGGCTGGAACGCGCGCATCAATCCGAACAGCGGCGTGAGCATGAACAGCAGCACGCGCCAGGCCGCGCCGTAGAACGCGATGTCCTCCTCGGTGCCGATGCGCGAGAGCATGTTGAACACGACGATGGCCTGCACGATACCCATCGAAGACGAGATCATCGCCGGCACGCCGAGCCGGGCGATGCGGCCGGCAAGGCCACGCGGCAGGCCGAGGTAACTGGCGTCGACGTCGTAGCTGGCCCGACCCCGGGCGAACCGCAGCCAGACCAGCCCGCCGCCCAGCAGCGCGCCGGCGTTCGTCGCCCAGGCCGCGCCGGCCACGCCCCAGCCGAAGCCGGCGATGAACAGCGGCGTGAGCACCAGGTTGGCAAGTAGGCCGGAGGCCATGTATTTCGCCGCCAGCGCCATCTTGCCTTCCCCCCGAAGCAGCATGTTCAGCGTCAGCCCACCGATCGCGGCGAAACCGCCGGCCGAGTGCGCCCACAGGTAGTCCGATGCGATGGGCACCAGTTCACCGCGCGCGCCCATGCCGCGCACCAGCGGCTCGGTGAGCCCCACGCCCAGAAGCGCGTACAGTCCGGAGACCACCAGCGCGATGCCGAGGCAGGTTCCCGGCAGCCTGCGCAGCGTGTCCTGGTCGCCGCGTCCGATCGCGATGGACAGCACGACACCGCCGCCGATGCCGGCCAGCGATCCCAGGCCCAGCGTGATCTGCGTGACCGGGAACGCCAGCGAAACGCCGGCCAGTGCCTGCTGGCCCAGCAGCTGGCCGATGTAGACGGCATCCATGACCGAGTTCAGGCCGAACATCAGCATCATGGCCACGGCCGGCACGGCCATTACGCGCAGCACCTTCAGCGGGTGCCCTTCGAGAATCAACCCGGCGTGCGGATCCCGGCCGCTGCTCTTGGCGCTCATCGCACCGGGTCGATGTAGCGCGCGTTCATTCGAAATAGCGATCCTCGAGGAGCCGGAGCCTGCGCCGCAGGCGATCGACTTCTCCGAGCAGGTCCAGCACCAGCGGCAGGCTGGCGGTGTTCAGCTCGAGGTCGCGCTGCAGCCGCCGCGCCCTGCGCGCCCGCTCCAGCTCGCCGGCGCTGAAGCGCCATTCGTCGGCCCGCCGGTCTTCGGGCCGGACGATGCCCTCGGCGACCCACTCGGTCACGACCTCGCTCTTCAGCTCGAGAATGACGCAGATCTCCTCGAGGCCCACGGCCCGGCCTTCGGGTTCGATCGGCTGCTTGCGTTCCGTCATCGGGAGGCCTCCATCTCGGCGCGCGGGTTGAAGTCGAACAGTTCCTTCTGGCGCTCGTAGATCCTGCGCTGTTCATCGTCGGCCGGCTTCGGCGCGACGATCTTGAGCAGCACGTACTGGTCCCCGGGGGCCTTCCCCGGAAGCCCGCGACCCTTGAGGCGGAGGCGC
>JBPRGD010000176.1:0-2125 GCA_051428125.1 Candidatus Wenzhouxiangella sp. M2_3B_020 | reverse complement strand
GAGCCGGACGGCGTGACCATCAACGGCGCGCTCCGATTCACCGGATTCTGGAGCGATTCCAACGAGGCCGTGAAAGACACGCGCGGCGACAGTGGGCTCGACCTGTTCCGGATTGGTGCGGCTGGGTCCATCGATGATCTCGAGCTGTCGGCCGAATACCGCTTCTATCCGTTCATGGACGTCATCCACCACGGCTGGATCGGCTACGAATTCGACAACGAGGACCGCGTCCAGGTCGGCATCCAGCGTGTCCCTTTCGGGCTGCTGCCGTACGCGTCCCACAACTTCTGGTTCGGCGTGCCGTACTACCTGGGCTTCTCCGACGACTACGACCTGGGCGTCAAGTACATGCGCCAGGACGGCCCGCTGGACTTGCAGTTCGCTTTCTTCAAGAACGCCGAGCTGGCGAGCGCATCGGACCTCGGCCGCTATTCCTTCGATGTCGTCTCGGCCGGGGAATCCCGCAACGAGGAAACGAACCAGCTCAACGCACGCGCGGCCTACACCTTCGGCATGGACACGCTCTGCAGCCACGAACTCGGCGTCTCCGGGCAGTGGGGCGAGCTCTACAACTTCGATACGCAGCGCCGCGGCGACCACTGGGCGGCCGCGGGTCATCTCGACACCCGCTGCGGTCGCTGGAACTTTCAGCTCGAAGGCGCCCGGTACGCGTTCAATCCCGAGCAGCCGAGCACGCTCGGGAACGACACGATTCGCGTCGGCGGTTTCGAGACCGCCTACGACATGGCCGCCGAAGGCACGCTCGCCGTCGCCAACGTCGCCTATAACTTCCCGATCGACTGGGCGGCCATCGACCAGTTGATCTGCTACAACGACTACAGCGTGCTCTACAAGGATCGCGACGACTTCGAGAAGTCGCAGCTCAACACCACCGGCTGCCTCGTGGGCAAGGGACCGTTGTACATCTACCTGGACCTGATCCAGGCCAACAACATGGTGTTCTTCGGTAACGGCTCGCTCGCAGGCGCGGGCGAACGCGGCTGGCAGACCCGGTTCAACGTCAACATCGGTTACTACTGGTGAGGAGTGCCATGATGGGCAGCAAACGCATGCGAAGGATCCGCCGTTGGGGAATCGTGCCGCTCGGCCTCCTGGGCCTTGCGATGCTGGCCCAGGCCGCCACCGAGCAACTCACGGTCGTTTCCTGGGGCGGGGTCTACACGCGCAGCCAGATCCTCGGTTTCGTGCGCGATTTCGAACAATCCTCCGGCATCGACGTCGAGATGATCGACTACGCCGGCGGCATCGAGGAAATCCGCTCCCAGGTTCGTGCCTACAACGTCAAGTGGGACATCGTCGACCTCGAGCTTTTCGACGCGATCCGCGCATGCAACGAGGGTCTGCTGGTCGAAATCGATCCCGCCAGCCTGCCGCCGGCGCCGGACGGTACGCCGGCGACCGAGGACTTCGTCGAAGGCGCACTGATGCCCTGCGGCGTCGGGAACGTTGCCTTCGCCACTGTCATCGCCTACGACCGCGATCGCCTGGAGCGTGCGCCCGAGCGGATCGAGGACTTCTTCGATCTGCGCAAGTTTCCGGGGCAACGCGCCCTCCGCCGCACGCCGATCACCAACCTGGAGTGGGCGTTGATCGCAGACGGCGTCGATCCGGATCGGGTCTACGACGTGCTCGACACCGAGGAGGGCGTGGACCGCGCGTTCGCGATGCTCGACCGCATCAAGCCGCAACTCCAGTGGTGGGAGCTCGGCGAGGAAGCCGTGCGCCTGCTCGAGACCGATGCGGTGGCGATGACCAGCGCATACAACGGACGAATCCATAGCGCCGTCCAGCGCGGCGAACCGTTCGAGATCCTCTGGGACCATCACGTCCGCTTCTGGGACGTCTGGGGTATTCCGAAGCACAACGAGAATCTCGATGCCGCGCTCGCGTTCGTGCGCTTTGCCACCTCGACCCGGAGTCTGGCAAACCAGTCCGAGCACATCGCCTACGGACCGCTGCGCGAGTCGTCGCTGCGCCTGCTCGATGCCGAAACCCGCAAGAACCTGCCTACCGCGCAGCAGAACGTCGATTCGGGTTTCGCGAACAATGCGGAGTGGTGGGGCGAGAATCTGCCGGAACTCGAGCAGCGGTTCGAGCGCTGGCT
>JBPRGD010000175.1:0-3337 GCA_051428125.1 Candidatus Wenzhouxiangella sp. M2_3B_020 | reverse complement strand
TCTGCGCGAGGATGTAGCGAAGGATTTCGTGCGTGTGATGCTCGCTGGACGATCCTCCATAGACACCACCAATCAAAAGGAAGCTGATGATGAATAAGAGCCTGCGCCTTGCTTCGGTGACGCCCGAGCCACCGACTGAATCGATTACCGATGACCTCAAAACAGGCGCGCATGTGTCCTATGCCCAGGACGCCTTTGAACGCTGGGTGCTGCTTCTCGACACGCTGCGTGAACGCGCCGACAATATGATCGCGCATGAGCGGCAGGGCATGCCGCCGCTTCTGGATTTCGATTACGAACTGCTGCTGGACGCACGCACCTTTGAGCGGTCGGCCAACTACGCGCTGCTCAGGATCACGCGGGTCGGCGACGATTGCTGGGACGATTGCGTGGACGAGGCCAAGCCGCCCGTGATCGTCATCGATCCGCGCGCAGGGCACGGGCCCGGTATCGGCGGCTTCAAGCGCGACAGCGAGGTCGGCATGGCGATGCACGAGGGCCACCCGGTCTATTTCGTGATCTTCTATCCCGAGCCCATGCCGGGTCAGACGCTGTCGGACGTGCATTATGCACTGCGCGATTTTGTATTGGAGGTCGCGCGCCGTCACCCGGACACAGCCCCCGTGCTCTACGGCAATTGCCAGGCCGGTTGGGCGGCCACGCTGCTGGCGGCGGATTGCGACGGCCTGACCGGTCCGATTGTGCTGAATGGCTCACCGCTCAGCTATTGGTCGGGCGAGGCGGCAAGCAGCCCGATGCGGATGATGGGCGCGCTCTCGGGAGGGGCCTGGGCCGCGCATATGATATCCGATCTGGGCGATGGCCGGTTCGATGGCGCCTGGCTGGCGCAGAATTTTGAGACCCTGCAACCGGAAAAGGCGATCTGGGATAAGTACGCGACCCTCTTTGCCCATGCCGACACAGAGCGTGAGCGGTTCGTCGAATTCGAACGCTGGTGGAATGGCTACTACACGCTCAGCCGTGAGGAAATCCTCGGCATTACGCAGAATCTGTTCATCGGCAACCGGCTGGAGCGGGGCGAGATGCAACTGGACGCTCATTGCACCATTGACCTCAAACGCATTCGCAACCCGCTGATCATCTTCGCCTCGGAAGGTGACAACATCACGCCGCCCGAACAGGCAATGGGGTGGATCGGCAAGCTCTATCCTGACACCGATGCGCTCAAGGCAGCCGGGCAGCGCATCGTCTACATGACCCACCCCCGGGTTGGGCATCTGGGAATTTTCGTCTCCGGCTCCGTCGCGCGGCTCCAGCATCGGGCGATCCTGGAAAGCCTGGACGAGGTCGAGGCGCTCGCGCCGGGGCTTTACGAGATGGTGATCGACAACCCGTCGGGCGACCCGGATTGCGAGAGCGGTGATTTCGCTGTGCGGTTCGAGCCGCGCGAGGTCGATGATCTGGGCATTGCGTCAGATGATGGGGCCTTGAAACAGGTCGCTCAGATTTCGCGGATCAACGAGGCCTTCTATTCGACTTTCGTCAGTCCTTGGATTCGCGCCGCGACGACCCCGGCCAGCGCCGAGGCGCTCCGTGCCCTGCATCCGATGCGCTGGACGCGGACGATGTTTTCCGAACGGGTGAATCCGTGGATGGCGCTGGTCAAATCCACCGCCGAAACGCTGCGCGAGACGCGCGACCCCTTGCCGGAAGACCACCTTGCGATTGTCACCGAACGCGCGCTGTCGGCGCGCACCGGCGAGGTTCTGGGCGCATGGCGCAAGGGGCGCGATGCCTGGATCGCCCGTGTCTTCGGCGCGATGTTCGGCCCTTTCCCCGTCATCACGGCGCCTGCACAGGCGGACCATCCGGACGCCGTATCACACAAGGAGTGACCGAATATGGAATGGCTTTCTCAGAACTGGGTTTTGGTTCTCCTCTTCGGCGGAATGGCCGCGATACACCTTTTCGGGCACGGTCATGGCGGACACAAACATGGCAAGACAAGCAAGAGTCATAGTGTGCATGAGAAGAAAAAGGCCGCGTCCTCCGATACCAAGGCAGCATCCGAAGATGCCTGACTTAGACGAATGCTGCGATCCTGCGGAACTGCTTGATCTGTCCGGCCGGAAGGGTCTGGTTGTCGGCATCGCCAATGATCGCAGCCTGGCCTGGCCTGCTGCCCTGCATTTCCGTCAAGCGGGTGCTGAACTTGCCGTCACCTATGTCGATGAGCGCACCAAACCTTATGTGGCGCCATTGGCGGCACGGCTCGAAGCGCCGATCCTGCTGCCCTGCGATGTGAACGCACCGCATGAACTCGACGGTGTTTTTGATGCCATCACCGAACGCTGGGGAAAGCTGGACTTTATCCTTCATGCCGTGGGCAGCGTGCCGCCCGGCGACCTTCATGGCCGCCTGACCGACTGTTCGGCTGAAGGATTCACCGAAGCGATGGATGTTTCGGTCCATTCGCTGATCCGAATGGCCCGTCTGGCCGAACCCCTGATGAGAGGCGGCGGCAGTCTCATCACGCTGAGTTATCTCGGTGGCGAACGTGTGGTGGAGAATTACAACGTGATGGGGCCGGTCAAGGCGGCTCTCGAAGCTACGGTGCGCTATCTGGCGCACGAACTCGGGCCATCGAACATCCGCGTCAACGCCATTTCGGCAGGGCCGGTGATGACCCGCGCGGCGTCGGGGTTGACCGGCTTTGCCGGGCTTCTGGACGCAACCGCGCGTGCCGCGCCCCTGCGGCGAAACATCGAGGCCGACGAGGTGGGCCGAGCCGCCCTGCTGTTCGCCAGCGACTATACCGGCGGCATCACGGGCGAGGTGCTGCATGTCGATGCGGGTGTTCACGTCGAAAGCCCTGTCGCCGCAGCGGAGATGAACTCTAAATCGGAGGAATCATGATGCGCCAGACCAATGACGAAACCAATCAATTACCCGCAACAGAGCGCCGCGATTTCCTTTATTATGCAACGGCCTCTACCGGCGCGATTGCCGCAGGCGCGGCGGTTTGGCCGTTGATCAATTCGATGAACCCCTCAGCGGATGTGACCGCGTCCGGCACGGTCAGGGTCGATCTTGCCGGTGTCGAACCGGGCCAACGCATTACGGTGAAGTGGCAGGGGCGCCCGGTCTTCGCCTGGCGCAGGTCTCCAGCGGCAATCGAGGCTGCACGTGCCGTCGATCTCGACGAGCTTCCCGATCCTGTTGATGAAACGGACGAGAATCCCAATCTAAGTGGCGAAGAGCCGGCACTGGATGAAAACCGCGCGGCGGGGGAGGATGGTGAATGGCTGATCGTCATCGGGGTCTGCACGCATCTGGGCTGTATTCCCCTGGGCCAGGATGGGTCGGCGGTGGGCGA
>JBPRGD010000174.1:0-1160 GCA_051428125.1 Candidatus Wenzhouxiangella sp. M2_3B_020 | reverse complement strand
GGTCACGGCCGACGACGGCACCGACACGACCACCGAGACGTTCACCGTGACCGTCGAAGAGCCGGCTCCGACGGTCGGGTCGGCGCTGGTCGAAATCCTGCCCGACTCGGGCAACGTCGACGCGTCGACGTACGGCTCCGGCTCCTACCAAGTCACGAACACCGGCGAGAAGAACATCACGTCGGTGTCGTTCGACCTGAGCACGGCCTCGCTGCCGGACATGGTGTTCGACCCCGCGGGAACGGCGGGCGACCCGACCGGCGAGGGGCTCAACATCGCCAGCGAGGGTGGCACCGGTATCACCACCCAGCTCGGAACCGGTGAGGCGTTCTCCCAGCCGCACAACGGCGTCAACGACTCCGACGGCTACGACGTGATGACCGTCGAGTTCAGCGACTTCCAGAGCGGCGAGACGGCGACGTTCTGGGCAGACAACGACCCGACGAGCATCAAGGGTGCAACGGTCAACTCACAGGAGGCCGGACCGGTTTCCGGGCTCGAACTCGCCCGCGCGACGGTGACGGTCACCTACGAGGACGGGACGACCCAGACCGCCCAGCTGATGGGTGACAGCAGTGTCGGCGGCTCGACGGCCGTCGTCACCGACGACGAGGCCTCGGCGCCGACCATCGGCGTCCAGGGCACCTCGCTCGACGGCAGTATCCTCGACGGGTACCACAGCGGTGCGACGGTGTCCTCGACGGACCAGACCATCACGGTCACCGGCCAGCCCGGTGAGACGGTCACGCTCGTTCGTGTCGAGGGTGAACTGTCGCTGAGCAACGTTCCGGACGCCGACGGTGACGGCGAGCCGGGATACGACATCGAGGCACTCGAGGCCAACAACGCGGTGGCTGTCGAGTACTACACCGTCACCCTCGACGGGAACGGCGAGGCGACGCTGCCGGTGACGCTGACCAGTTCGGCCGACGACGCCGACACTGCCGGCTACAACTACCTCGTGGCCGCGCAGGGGGTCGCCTCCGGCGACATGGGTGACGCCTCGAACGTCGTCGTGTTGCAGTACGACGAGAACGCCGTCAACACGGCGCCGACGCTCGACGCGGTCACCGACCAGGGCGTCTCGACCGGCGAGTCGCTGTCGGTCGACGTGAACGCCTCGGACACCGACGTCGGCGACAGCCTGAGCCTCTCGGTCG
>JBPRGD010000173.1:0-25864 GCA_051428125.1 Candidatus Wenzhouxiangella sp. M2_3B_020 | reverse complement strand
ATAACGAAACTCTTGCGCAGGCTGCCCAGGAACGCCAGCACCACTACCATCGCCAGCACCCCGCCCAGCACGGCCGCCGCGGAAACCGACTTTACCGAACCGCGGATGAAATAGGCCGCGTCCTCGGTGATCCGGTGATCGATGTCTGGCGGAATGAAGCCCGATGCGTCCAGCGATTCCAGGCGCGCGATCAGCTCGTCGACCACCGCGACGGTGTTGGCGTCGGGCTGCTTGAACACCGAAACCTGGGTGGCCGGCGTGCCGCCAAGGCGAACGAACAAGCGCTGTTCGCGGTAGCCGTCGCGCACCTCGGCAATTTCGTCCAGGCGAATTCTGCGGTCCGAGCCGGGCACGGCAAGCTGCACGTTGGCAATGTCCTCGGGCGACTTGAAGCGGCCGTCGGTGCGGGCCATCACGTCGAGGCTGTTGCCGGTCACGTTGCCGGCCGCGACGTTCAGGTTTTCCAGCGCCAGCTGCTCCGAGACGCCGGCCAGGGTCAGTCCGTAGGAGCGCAGCCGTTGCTGGTCGATGATGACCTCCAGCTCGCGTTCCTGACCGCCGATCGCCTCGACGCCGGAGACCCCGGGAATGGATTGAAGCTGCGGGGCCAGGCGATTGTCGACCCAGTCGCGAACCTCGCGCGGGGCCCTGAAGTTCGACGAGAATCCGGCCTCGAACACCGAAGAGGACCCCGGGTCCCACTTGCGCAGCCGCGGCGGCTCGACGTCGTCGGGCAACTGGGTTCGTGCGCGCTCCAACAACCTGGAGGCGTTCTGCAGTGCCGTGTCGAGGTCGGTGCCGTATTCGAAGATCAGATTGACGTCGGTCCGGCCTTCCTCGGCCTCGCTGGAGATCCGGATCAGGTCCTCGGTCGAGGCCAGGGCGCGTTCCAGCGGCCGGGTGACCTGCTCCTCGACGACCTCCGGAGAGGCGCCGGGATAGTTGACGTTGATTCGGATCAGCGGGTAGACGACTTCGGGCAGCAGATTTACGGGTAAACGGTCGACGAAGAACAGCCCCATGACCAGTACCACAGTGGCCAGCGCGGTGGTGCCCACCGGCCGGCGAATCGCCGCGTGCGTCAGCCCGCGGTAATATCGCGTGCCGCGCGCCGGATCCTCGGCCTCGCGCCGACGTTCCGGCGAGTGTTCCGGCAATGGTTCCGACGATTGTTCCGGCGATCGGCCGTCGCGGTCCTTCATGCCTCTTCGCCCGAACCGCCGGCGCCGGCATCGACGCCCAGCGTATCGACGACGCGCACGAGGTCGCCCTCGGCCAGATCGATGGGGTTGGACGACACGATGCGGTCGCCGGGCTGGATGCCGCCCGTGATCTCACGCCACTGGCCGCGGATCACACCCGTGTCGACGGCCCGGCGGACGAGCTCGTCGTTGCCGTCGATGACCATGACGTAGGACCGGTCGCCGACCCCGACGGCGCCGGCCGGAACGGCAAGCACCTCGGGACGGTGGTCGACCAGCAGGTCCGCGCGTGCCAGGTAGCCCGGCCGGATGCCGCGCTCGTAGGCGCCCGGTAGCGAGATCTCGACGGTGATCAATCGGCTCTGTTGCTCGGCGGCCGGAAAGATCCGGCGGACCCGGCCGTCCAGCGGCGGTTCGTCTTCCAGCGCGTCGATAAGCACCGGCACGCGATCGCCGCGCTCGAGTTCCTTCAGATCCAGTTCCGACACGCCGACGCGAACCACCAGATCGTCGAGGTCGGACAGCTCGAAGGCCGTGGCGAGTCGACCGACCGCTGCGCCCGGCTCGACCATGCGGGCGATGACGTGGCCGTCGGTGGGCGCGACGATGCGTCCGAAATCCACGCGCGTGCGCCAGAGCTCGACGTCGCTTTCAGCCACCTCCAGCTCCGACCGGGAAGTGGCGAAGCTGGCTTCGTCCACGTAGTCCTTTTCGCGCAGCCGCTCGAGCCGCTCGTAGTTCGCACGCGCCTCGCGCAGCGCCGCCTCGGCACGCGCCAGCTCGGCACGCTGCTCGCTGACATCCAGGCGGGCAAGGACCTGGCCCTGCTCCACGCGGTCGCCGGCCTCGACGTTGACTTCGCTGACGATGCCGTCGGTGCGCGCGGCCAGCTGGATCGTGCGCAGCGGTTCGACCGGCGACGAGACCTGGACGCGGCGAGAAAGGTCCTGGCGCGACACGATGAACGCGCGCACCGGAAGCGACCGGTCGCGCTCGGAATAGCCGCCCTGGTCGTTCGACGCATCGTCCGGCCCGCAGCCGACGACGATCAGCATGGCCGATACCATGACGATGATTCGAAGCATGTTCGTGTCCCGCCGCAAGGGCGTTGGCAAGGGAGGCAGGAAGATACCCGCCGGATGTCAAGAACTTGCGAACCGCTTGTTCATCAAGCGAAACGGCGAAAGCGAATCCGGGCGAGATCACTCCCATCGCCACCCTTCCGGGCGAGGAGGGAGACAGTGGGGCAGGGTGCAGGAAGCAACGCCCGTTCCGGCGGCGCGGCGGGGCTGGATTCGGACGGGCCGTATCGCCGAAAACCGAATCCCTCCCGGTCCTCCTCCGTGAGCGGGAAAAGGTTCGAGGGCGCGCGCACGAGCGTGGCAGGGAGCAGGTGCACGATGCGCAAACGCTGCAATGATGGACCTTCGGTCACGAGCTTCATGCCTTTCGTGCCTTCTTCGTGTGCATCGTGAAACGGCTTTACCCGGTCGATCGCTTTCCGGAGCGCCGTTTTCCGGGCCGATCCGTCACGCCGACGGTGCGTTCCGTCCCCGGTTGCGCGCCTCTTGATTCTTTCGCGATCCGGAGGTCGTCCCTATGGCTTGCGTATTCTTGGCGTAACCGTTTTTCAGCACGCCGGGCCCGGCTAGGCCTCCTCTCGGCGCTGCTCCCTGCGCTTGCGGCGCTTGTGCTGCCGGCGCGGTTCGCCGTGCCTGAATTCGACGTAGGTCAGCGCCAGCCCGATGACGAGCAGCGTGAACACGAACACCGCGATACCGAAGAACATCGTCTCACTCATCGAGATTCCCCCGGGCGGCCAGGCTGGCCAGCTTGAAGTAGATGCCGAAGGCGAGAATGGACGGCACCCAGATGCCGGTGAACAGCGAGTGCTCGACCAGGCCGTTGAACCAGAAGAACGCCGACAGCGCCAGCGACAGCAGCGCGGCGATCATCAGAAAATAATCGGACAGCTTGAAGAACATTGTTGAACCTCCCTTGTGCATTGATTGAACGAGAGACGACGGGGTACGCCGGACTTCGGCGCAGCGTCATGGCTCGAAGAAGCCGATGGCGGCGAGCACGAGCCCGCCGACCGTGAATGACGCCGGCGTGCGCAGGCCCTCGATCCCGAATACGTCGATAACTCCCGGAATGCCGGGCACGAACCCGGCCGGCACCCAGAGCAGGAAACCGGCCGCGACGATTAAGCCCGCCACGCCAACGGCGCGGCGCACGGTCTTCCACGTGCTGCGTTCGCGGGGACGGGGCCGGTCGCTCACTCTCTCGCTCCGTTGATCGAGGACGGAACGCTAACAAACGCCGCCGAGGACGGCGTCAACGGCGATGCGTTTCGAGCGAGAGGAGTCGGCGCTCAGCCCTTCTTCAGGGCCTCGGACGGGGGAATGTACTCGTAGCCGAGATCGTGTGCGACGGCCTCGTAGGTGACCTGGCCGCGGCAGACGTTCAGGCCGTCGAGCAGGTGCTTGTCGTCGAGCATGGCCTTCTCGGCGCCCTTGTTGGCGATCTGCACCGCGTAGGCCAGCGTGGCGTTGGTCAGCGCGAAGGTCGACGTGCGCGCAACCGCGCCGGGCATGTTGGCGACGCAGTAGTGGATGATGCCGTCGACCTCGTAGGTGGGATCCTGGTGGGTGGTCGCGTGCGAGGTTTCGAAACAGCCGCCCTGGTCGATCGCCACGTCCACCAGCACCGATCCCGGCTCCATGATCGAGAGCTGGTCCTTGCGCACCAGCTTCGGCGCCGAAGCGCCCGGAATCAGCACCGCCCCGACAACGAGGTCGGCGGTGGACAGGTGATCGTCGATCGCCTCGGCGGTCGAGTACAGCGTGTTCAGCCGCTCGCCGTAAAGTTCGTCGAGGTACTTCAGCCGCGGCAGCGACCGGTCGAAGATCGTCACGTCGGCGCCCATGCCCATCGCCATGCGCGCGGCGTTGAGCCCGACCACGCCGCCGCCGATGACCATGACCTCGGCCGGGCGAACGCCGGGCACGCCGCCCAGCAGCACGCCGGAGCCGCCCTGGGCGCGCTCGAGTGCGTGCGCGCCGGCCTGGATGGACATGCGTCCGGCGACCTCGGACATCGGTGCCAGCAACGGAAGTCCGCCCTGCCGGTCGGTGACGGTTTCGTAGGCGATCGCGATGCACCCGGAATCGACCAGGCCCCTGGTCTGCTCGGGGTCGGGGGCGAGGTGGAGGTAGGTGTAGAGGATCTGGCCCTCGCGCAGCATCCTGCACTCGTCGGGCTGCGGCTCCTTGACCTTGATGATCATGTCGGCGGACTCGAAGATCTCCTCCGGCGTCTCTACGATCGTGCCGCCGGCGCGCTCGTAGAGATCGTCGGTCAGGCCGATGGCCTTGCCGCCGTCGCGCTGGACCATGACCTCGTGGCCGTGGCCGACCAGTTCACGAACGCCGGCCGGGGTCAGCCCGATCCGGTATTCATGGTTCTTGATTTCCTTCGGTACCCCGATGCGCATGGCTCGTCTTCCTGCCGGACTGGCGATTGTTCTAGTGACCCCGAAGCTGCCGGCTTGCGGGCGCGGCGGCCCTGCCGATCTCTTCCGTCGGGAATTCTAACGCCGCCCGGACCGGGCTGCCCGAGCATGGCCGGCAAGTATCAGCGCGTGACCAGCCAGAGCAGACCGCCCAGACCCAGGATGAGCACGCCGGCGACGGGAAGCGACGTGATCCGCCGCTCCACCCACAGCAGCGTCCGGGTCGCGCGCACGTGCACCGGGTAGAGGTTCGGCAGCGAGGCCGAACCGGCCGCCGCCAGCCGTGCGAGGCCGGCGGCGAGCAGCCGTGCACCGCGCTCGAGCCAGACGACCAGGTCGCCGGCCGGCAGCGCCATTTGCCGGTAAGGCACGATGCGGGCCTGGAGCCAGACGATGGTGACGACAATCGCCGCGGCCAGCGCCAGCGGCCAGGCCGACGGCCAGAGCGCGGACGCAACGTGCGGATCCAGACCGTGCGCGATCGCCCAGGTCCACGGCACCACGAGGCCGGCCACGGTCATGACGATCCAGGCCGGGTGGACATTCCGGTCGCCGCGCTCGGCCCGGGCAAGCCGCCAGAAGTGCCACAGCAGCAGGGCCGTCGCCGTGGACGTCAGGCTCAGCACCGTCGTCCATGCGTGCGCGACGCCGGCGTCGGCCAGCGCCGTCTTCAGCCCGGTCTTGGCGAGCATGCCGGTCGTCAGCGGCGCGGCCGCGATCGAAAGCGCCGGCACCGCAACCAGCACGCCCCGGAACAGGCCGCGGCCCGGCGCGCAGCCGCAGGCCAGGAACAGCGCGGCCTTGTTCAGGCCATGGTGCAGCACCAGCACGCCCAGCCACGGCAGCAGCGCCGCGGCCCGATCCGGAACCATGAGCAGCGCCGCGTATGCCGCCAGCACGAGGCCCATCTGGCTGATCGTCGAATAGGCCAGCACCACCTTGATGCGCCGCTGCGCCAGGCCGATCGCGACGCCCGCGAACGCGGTGGCGACCCCGAGGGCCAGCAGCACGGGTCCGAGCGTCTCGGCGCCGGTGCCGCCCGGCGGCACCAGCCGGAGCCATCCGAGCAGACCGGCCTTGACGATGACGCCCGACAGGATGGCGCTGGCCGGCACCGGCGCCACCGGGTGGGCCAGCGGCAGCCAGACGTGCAGCGGAACGATCCCCATCTTGACCGCGAACCCGGCCAGGATCAGCCAGCGCCAGGCCGGGCCGATGTCCGCGCTCGCGGCCAGCTCGGCCAGGTGCGCGTTGCCCACCTGCGCCACGATGGCGATCAGCCCGGAAAACGCCGCCATCTCGCCCAGCAGCGCCAGAACCAGGTAGATGCGCCCGGCGCGCCACGCCTCGTCGGTCCGGGCGTGGACGATCAGCAGCCACGAGGCCAGGCTGAGCGTGGCGTAGCCGGCGTAGAAGCCCGCGAGGTCCTGCGCCAGCAGCGCCAGCGCGATGCCGGCAAGGCTGACCAGCCAGCCGCTCCAGAACAGGATACGGTCGGAACCGACCCGGTCGCGGGCGAACCAGCCGGCCAGCGTCCAGGCCAGCGCGCAGAGCACGATCAGCGGCGCGGCGACCGCGTCCGCGCCCAGCCGCAGGTCCAGCAGGACGAACGTGATCTCGCTGCGCGCCCCGCTCAGAAGCGGCAGCAACAGCAACAGCGGCAGCCACGGTGCCACCGCCATCGCGAGCCCGCGCGCCCGGCCGCGGATCGCGAGCAGCACGGCGGCCGCAAGGGGAGCCAGCAGCGGCAGCAGGTCGAAGACCGCGGCAATCACGGCACGTACCCGCGGGCGATCGCGACCACCCAGTTCAGCGGACTCAGCGGATGCGCCGCCAACAGGCCCAGGACGAACGTCAGCGCCGCCGTAGCCACCGCCGCCGATGCCAGCGCGAACCGCGGCAGCCGTCCGATGTCGATCGGCGCATTGGCCCGCGCGCCGGGCGCGCTCAGCCACAGCCGGCGGACCAGCGGCAGGAAGTAGGCGGCGTTGAGCAGAGCGCTCGCGATCACCACCGCCAGCACGCCGGGCAGGCCGACGGCCAGCGCGCCGGAGGCCAGGTACCACTTGCTGACGAATCCGACCAGCGGCGGCAGCCCGATCATGCCCAGTGCCGCGACGGTGAAGGCGCCGGACACCCACGGCATGCGGCGGCCCAGGCCGTCGAGCTCTTCGATCCGCGTGACGCCGAGCAGCAGGCCGAAGATGCCCGCGCAGAAGAACAGCGTGACCTTCATCAGGCCCTGGTGCACGAGGTGGACCATGCCGCCCGACGTCGCGAGCAGCCCGCCGACGGCGATGCCGAGGACGATGTAGGAAACCTGGCTGACGGTGGAATAGGCCAGTCGCCGCTTGACGTGGTGTTCGCGCAGCGCCAGCAGCGAGCCGATGATGATGGTCCAGCTCGCCGCCGCGATCAGCGGTACGCGCATGCCCAGTTCGGCAACCAGCTCGAGGCCGTAGACGTCCTCGACGGTGCGGATGATGCCGAACGCCCCGGCCTTGACCACCGCCACGGCGTGCAGCAGCGCGCTGACCGGCGCCGGCGCGACCATCGCCTTCGGCAGCCAGGCGTGCAGCGGCACCATGCCGGCCTTGACCCCGAATCCGGCGATCAGCATCGCAAGGATGATCGTCAGCGCGCCGCGGTGCTCTTCGGCCAGCGGCGCCAGGAAGCCGCCCGGCGTGAACACCACGTTGCCGGCCAGCCCGTAGAGCCAGACCAGCGCCGTGAGCAGGACGACGCCGGCCGTCAGCGTGTAGCGCAGGTAGCTTCTCCCGGCCGCCAGCGCGTCGCGCGTGCCGTTGTGGACCACCAACGGCCAGGTCGTCAGCGTCAGCAGTTCGTAGAACAGGAACAGCGTCAGCAGGTTGCCCGCCATCGCGATGCCCATGGTCGCGCTCACGCACAGACTGAAGAAGCCGAAGAACCGGGCGCGGTTGGGCGAGTGCTCGAGGTAGGCCACCGCGTAGACGGTCGTGACCAGCCAGAGCACCGCCGAGAGGCTGGCGAACAGGATGCTCAGCGCGTCGGCGTGCAGGATCAGCTCCAGCCCCGGCAGCAACTCGAACCGGAACTCGAAGCGGCTGCCGTCCAGCACCTCCAGCGCGATCCAGACGACCAGCAGGAGCTTGATCACCGCCGCGGCGAGGTTGACCCAGATGCGCAGCCGCTGCCGCGTCTCGCCGGCGACGAAGATGATCACCGCCGCGAACGTGGAGACCAGCACCACGGCCGGCGGCAGGATCTGTCCGAGCCACGGCGAGATCACGGTTCGATCCCCGGCAGGCCGGCGCCGAGCAGGTCGAGCACCGGCTGCGAGTACAGCCCGATGACGATCGCCAGCAATGCCAGCAGCAGCGCGGCAAGGCTGGTGATCGCCGGCGGCCGCGGATGCAGGTGGTGCACGGCCCTACGCTCGGGGTGGAAGCACGTCAGCGCCGCGATGCGGAACACGTAGGCCGCGCTCATCAGGCCGCTGAGTACGACCAGTACCAGCCAGAACCAGCCGCCGGCGTCCCAGGCTGCCGTCAACAGCATCCACTTGCCGGTGAAACCGCCGCTGGGCGGAAGCCCGATCAGCGTGACCCCGGCCAGCGCCAGCGTCAGGGCCTCAACCGGCATGCGCTTGTCCAGGCCGGGCAGATGACGGATGTGGTCCGAGCCGAGCACGACGACGATATTCGCCGCCGCCAGGAACATCGCCGCCTTCGCCAGCCCGTGGGCGAGCAGGTGAAAGCCCGCGCCCTGGAAGGCCGCGGTGCTCGCCAGCGGCAGCAGCAGCATCAGCAGCCCGAACTGGCTCACGCTGGAATAGGCCACGACCATCTTCAGCCGCGGCTGCAGGTAGGCCGCCACGGCCCCGTAGACGACGGCCACCGCGCCGACCAGGCCGAGCAGGTCTGCCAGCACGTCCGGCGGCGCAACCGCGGTTTCGAACCAGACGCGCCACAGCGCGACCAGCGCAGCCTTGCCGACCACCGCGGCCATGATCGCGGCCACCGGTCCCGGCGCGTTGCTGTAGGCGTGCGGCAGCCAGACGTGCAACGGAAAGATCGCGGCCTTGACCATCAGGCCGGTGAGCATCAGCACCAGCGCGACGTCGTTGAGTGCTTCGAGGCCGGGCTGGTGCATCGCCAGGCTGCCGGTGTCGGCGTAGACCAACCCGACGCCGAGCAGGTACATCAGCGAACCGAGCACGGCCAGCAGCAGATAACGCATGGCCGAGGCCAGCGCGGCGATGCCGTCGTCGGTGGCGATCAAGGCCACCGCCGCCAGCGTCGTGAGCTCCAGGGCCACGTACAGGTTGAACAGGTCGGCAGCCAGCAGCGCGGCGTTGACGCCGGTGGCGAGGATCATCCACAGGGGCCAGAACGGCCCCGAACCGGACGTTCCGGGTCCAAAGCGCTGCCAGGCGCTGACCAGCGCGGCGATGCCGGCCAGTGCGTGCACCCACAGCACGACCAGCGCCAGCGCGTCCAACCGCCAGCCGATGCCCAGCGGCGGCGCCCAGCCACCGAAGACCAGGACGATCTCCTGCTCCCGGGCCACGGCCATGCTCAGCGGCACCAGCAGGCACGGCCAGGCCAGGCCGCCCAGCAGCACCGCCCACCGCCGATGGGGGATGGGCAGCAACACCGCCGCCAGCGCCGCAAGCAGCGGGATGAACACCAGGCCCACGAGCAACTCTGCGGCGGGGTTCACGAGTCGCCCTCCGGCGGATCGCGGCGGCCGAGCAGGCGCGGGTCGAAGTCCGGGTGGATCGAGGCGTGACCCTGCTTGCGGAACAGCCGCACCATCAGCGCCAGCGCGAAAGCCGTCGTGGAGACCGCGATGACGATGCCGGTCAGAACCAGCGCCTGCGGCACCGGGTCGGGCGCATCGCCGATCCGCGCCGGGACTACGATCAACAGCAGGAACAGCGCGCTGAGCATCAGGTTCAGCGCCAGCAGCTTGCGCATGATGTGGGACGAGACCAGCAGGCCGTGGACGCCCAGCCCGAAGATCGCGGCCGCGACCAGAACCAACACGGCGCCGGTCATGGCCTTGCCACCTTCAGCGCCGGCGCGCCCGCGAACAGCAACGGCAGCGTCGTGGCGATGGAGATCATCATCATCGCCTCGGCGAACAGCAGGGAGCCTTTCCCCAGGTAGCCCATGGCCGGCTGTCCGTGCAGCATCGGCGCCAGTACCAGCACGCACAGCGACGCCACGCCGGCGACCAGCGCCAGCCGGACCAGCGCGCGTGAAGACGGGCCCGGCAGCAGCGTGCCGGTGAGCACCAACAGCACGCCGGCCCCGGCCAGCACCGAGCCAGCCTGGAACGCGCCGCCCGGCTCGTCGGACCCGATCCAGAGCAGGTGCATGCTTACCAGCGTGGCCAGCGGCACGATGACCGCCACCAGCGTGCGGACCAGCGGCAGCTCGAAGCCGAACACCGTCGGGACCAACAGCCGGCTGCGCGTCGTGATCACGCGCGAGCCGACGAACGCGGTCAGCAGCACGGCCATCTCGATCAGCGTGTCGAAGCCACGGAACACCAGCAGCACGCCGGTGATCGGGTTGCCGAGTCCGGTCTCGTCGAGGGTCGCCATCACCTGCAGGCCCGCCTGGCCGGGCCGCTGCTCCAACGTGATCGCCGTCAGTCCGATGGTCGCCACCATGCCGGCGGCCAGGACGGCGATCAGCACGGCCATCGCCGAATTGCGGTTCCCCTGGGACTGCGCCTGCGCCGGGTCGATCGCGACCAGCCGCCGGAACGCCACCATCATCAGCGCACCCGTCAGGCCCGCGCCGATCGCGGCGTCGGCCAGCGCCAGGTCCGGGGCGCCAAGGCGCGCCCAGATCACAGCCATCGCCAATCCGAAGGCAACGTAGAAGACGATGGCGCGGAACAGGTGTCGGCCGACCGCGACCTGCGCGGCCAGGCCCACCAGGATGAGCCCCAGCAGCACGTCGATGACGACCTGGGCGCTCACGGTGCGTCGTCCGGTTTCAACCCGCTCAGTCCGCGCGCACGGGAATGCCGCGCGATCAGGTGCGCCGAGACCGTCGAGGCCAGCAGCGCCAGCAGCCAGACCAGAAACAGCAGAAGCGCGATGCGGATGCTGCCGGCCAGCAGCGATAGCGACATGCAGATCAGCAAAAGCCCCAGATTGTCGGCCTTGGTCAGCGCGTGCAGCCGGCAGTAGACGTCGGGCAGGCGCAGCATGCCGACGGTGCCGGCGAAGACGAAAAAGCAGCCCAGGAGCAGGAGTACCAGTGCCGCGAAATCAGTCATCGTCGCCCGCCTTCGCGCGCGATTCGCGCTCGGGCATGCCGAAGAACGCCAACGAGATGATGGTCGCCAGCAGCACCAGCATCAGGGCCACGTAGCGGATCGGCGGCAGCGACAGCCATTCGGCCATCAGCAGCAGGATGGCGACCGTAGTGGTCGCGAACAGAAGCGCGGTCAGCAGCCGGTCGCCGTCGGTCGGGCCCCGCCACGCGCGCCACAGCCCGGCGCCGAGGTTGAGCAGCAGGAACACGATGGCCCAGGGCAGCACGGCGGCGGTCATGACCCCGTCTCCGCGTCGGACTCGGGCACCGAGAACAGCCGTGCGATGCGCCGCTGTAGTCGCTCGACCGATTCCTCGCCCCCCTCGGCCAATGTGTGCACGACCAGCACGTGCGCGTCTCGCTCGAGTTCGGCGCTCAGCGTGCCCGGCAGCAGGCTGATGGTGCTGATCAGCAGCGTGCTGGGCTGTCCCTCGGGCAGCGCGATGGGATGCTCGAAGAACCGCGGTCCGATCGGCATGCGCGGATGCAGCGACCGCCAGGCCACGTCGATGCCGCCGCGGAACGACTCGAACAGGAAGAAGCCGGCGAACTCGACCAGCCGGAGCGGGTTCCACCAGAACGGCTTGCTGTCGGCCAGCCACGCCGCCAATCCGCCCCCGATCAACGCCGTCAGCACGCCCACGTGCCAGCCGTCCAGCCCGTCGAACACCAGCCACAGCGAAAACAGCACGACAAAGCCCTGCAGCGCCCAGGTCACCCGAGAGCGGACACCGATTCCTTCAACCGGCGCATTGGCAACAGCCATGCACCTGATATTAAAGGGGGGGCCAGGTCGGGGCGCTGACCTCGGTCAAGTGAGAAAGGCCGCCAAGCGGGCCTCGCAACGCTGGTCGAAAGTCAGGTCTGGAAAGGAACCGTAGCAACCATGAACATGGATGCCTCCGGTGCCGGTTGGCAAAGGCTGGGAGGAAGTGCCGGATATTCCGCCGGCTGCATACGCACGGTCCCGTGACGCCGCCCTGCTACTGTGTCCTGAATATTCGCATGGATTCACTCATGTCAAAAGCACGTTTTGGAAACATCCTGGCCATCGCCGCAACCCTTGCGCTGACGGCAGGCTGCGCCAGCAAACCGACCGAACCGACGCTCGCCGACGCGATGCGCGCGCACTCCGACGAGCAGCAGCGCCAGTCGGAAATCAAGAAGGAACTGGCGGCGGACTGGGAGCGAGGCAACGAACTGCTTAGAGCCGGCAGCAAGAGGATCGCACGCGGCGAACAACGCATCGAGGAAGCGGAGCTAGCGATCGAAAAGGGTACGGCCGAAATAGAGAGCGGCACCGAGCAAATGGCCGAAGGACGTGCATTGAAGGCCGAAAGCGAACGGCGCTTCCGCGAACGGTTTCCCGAGCTTTCGCTGGATCCGTACGCCGCCGAGCGTTGAGGCGGTATTACGCGGTGGCTCTTTACTCTGCGGGTCCGGTCATCACGGACCCCGAAGGAACTGCGCGAAGGATGTCGACAATGCGGCCATAGACGATTTCCGTCAGCGCCCAGGTGTCGCCACCGCTGGTATTGACGAACTGGACCACCACCGCGTCGATATCCGCGTGATAGCGCGCGATACTCGAGTATCCGGGCAACAAACCGGTGTGCTCGAATCCGTAGACGCTGGAATAGATCGCCTGTTCGTCATCGTCGAGCAAAGATCCGTCGTTCAGCGCCCTGAGGAAGATTCCCACGTCCTCCGCAGTCGCGATCATCGAACCGAAATCGTTGTTCTTGATGTCAGCGTCGTAGCCGACGGAGTAGCCGCTCATCATGTCGCGCTTGTCGACATACTCCATTGATTCGAACGTGTTCGCCAGGCCAAGAGGGCGAAGTATTTCGGCCTTGATATATCGCTGATGGGCGTAACCAAGAGCCTTGTCGATGATCTCGGAAACCAGCAGGTAATTGGTGTTCGAATAGGCATAGTCCGAATCCGGCTCGAATACAGCGGGCTCGTCAAGGACGAAAGAAAGAGACTCGCCACTGGTTTTCGGCGGGTTGGTCCACGGGAAATCGGGGTGGTCCGTGAAATTCGGAATGCCGCTTCGATGCTTCAGCATCAGTTTCAGCGTGATCTTGTCCGCATGCTCGATTCTTCCGGCGAGTTGCGGGAGATGGTCGGCCAGGGTGTCGTCCAGCGACATCATCTGTTCACTGACCAGCTTGGCGGCAGCCACGGCGATGTAGAGCTTGTTGATGCTGGCGATCTTGAACAACGCGCCCGGCTCGGCCGGTAATCGAGCGTCCCGGTCCTTCCAGCCCGCGGTCAACGTCTCCGGCTCCGAGTCGGCGCGATCGACGTAGACGATGATGCCGTCGAGGCCGTGCCCGACCGCGTCGTCGAGCTGCTCCTGGACCGTGTCCGGCAAAGGCGCCAGCCACGCCAGCAACAACGTCCATGGCACGAAGACCGCGACCGAGGTGACGACAGCCACAGAGGCGAGCACCCTTAGAAGTAGAATCATGTTCCGTTTCATCACGAGAGTATCGCTTGAATTACTTGCTCGCAGCGCCTGCTTCGAAGGGATTTTCCTACCTGCACACGTTCTCCATAAGCGGTGCCCACGTCCAGGGAACGATCGTTTCTCGAGGCCCAGGCCTCGCAAATTCTCGGTAGCGTTCGGGTCTTCCGACTCCGTTCCTGGAGGAACGGCCGGCCATGCAGCACGCACGTGCGCCCAGGTCGCCGATCTTTCGAGCAATGTTTCTGCGCATTGCGCCGGTCGTGTCTGCCGATCCAGGAAAACACCACCGCTTCGTCATGTTTGGCCTGAACGGCCTTTCGGAAGTCGATGATCTTTCCTTCGGGCACATCGTCCGCCCAGCACTCGACGACCCGGCTTGCTCCCATCTCGGTAAAGATCGTGTCGACCGATTTGGCGTGGTCGATGGATTTCTGACGGTTCGAGGACGGTACGGCGATCACGAATCCGTTGCTACAGCGACCTCAGGTTGTCGTCCGACTGCCGATCGATCAGCTTGTGGTACGGATCGACCCCCACCGCCGCCGGACGTTCGTCGACCGTGAACTCGAACCTGTTCTCTCCGCCGGTCACGCGGTGCTTCTCCAGGTGCAGAACGGCATCGGATGAAAACTCGTCGTCGTCCGGCCGCATCGTGAACACTCCGATGTCGATGGGCATGTCGAGATCGACTTCGGTCTCCCGACCCAGGCCGTCGGCTTCGAGCTTGGCGGCGTCGACGGTCATGGTCACGGTCCAGGTCCCATCGTCGTTTTCGGTGACCGCCGCGTCCTCGGTGGCCAGGTCCCAGAGCGTGATGCGCTCGAACAGGTCCTCGATCAGCTTGATCTCGTCGTCGGTCTCGGCGACGTTCTCCAGGTGGCGGATCAGGTCGACGCTGCGCGGGTACGGGTCGTACTGGTAGGCGGCCTCGTCGATGAGGTTGGCCAGTGCTCGATTGATGCGGTCTTCGCCAAGGTAGTCCTTGAGCGCGTACATCACCAGCGAGCCCTTGCGGTAGTGGATGTAGCCCTGGTTCTCGACGCGGACCAGCGGAAGCTCTTCGCGGGATTCGGCCCCGCGGGACGACAGGTAGTTGTCGAGCTCGTGGGCCAGGAATCGGCGCATCGTATCGGGGCCGTACTCTTCTTCCATCACCATCAGCGCCGAGTACTGCGCCAGCGTCTCGACCAGCACGGTGCCGCCCTGGACGTTGGCGCTGGAAACCTGGTGGCCCCACCACTGGTGCGCCATCTCGTGGGCGCCGACGTAGAAGACGTAGTCGATATCGGACGGGTCATCGAGCTTCGCGATGAAACCCAGACCCTCGGACCACTGGATGGTGTTGGGGAACGACTGCGCGAAGCTGCCGAGGAACGCCGGGAACTCCAGAATGCGCATCTGTCGGTACTGGTACGGGCTGAAGTTGGTCTGGAAGTAGTCCAGCGACTTGCGCATGGTCTCCATCATGTGCGCGACGTTCCAGTCGTGCTCGGGATGGTAGTAGACGCTGAGTTCCACGCCATCGACGGTGTCCTTCTCGACCGCGTAGCGACCCGACAGGTAGGCGACGAGGTTCTGCATCGGCGCGTCCATCTCGTACTCGAAGTAGCGCCGGCCGCCCTCTTCCCATTCGCGCTGCAGGTAGCCGGGCGCGACCGCTACCTGGTCGGCCTCGGTGGAGACCACGGTCCGGAAGTCCATCCAGTCCGAATCGCGGGACAGGTAGCTGTTGCGCGCGGCTTCCATGTCGTCGAGGTCCGGCGCGCGGTCGATGGGCGGCAGGTCGTACTTCCGCCGCTCGTTGCGATCGGTGATCATCTGGGCCCTGGAAAAGCCGATGTAAGGCATCGCGTCGCCGCCGTAGACGAAGCTGCCGTTGCCGATGACCGTCGCGCTGCCGCCTGCCAGCGCGGGCTGTGCATTGCGGGCGTGCTTGAAGCCGCGGTTGGCGCGCGCGGTCTCGAAAGTCAGCTCCATCGTCTCGCCCGGCGCCATCGGCCGGGCCAGGTCGAACCGGTAGACCTCGAACTCGTCGTCGACGTTGTCGGCGCGCTCCCCTTCCAGCGCGACGGACTCGACCGTCACTGCCGGATTGAAACCGACGAACACGCTGGGTACCGGCTCGTCGCTGCGGTTCTCCAGCCGGTAGGTACCCTGGACTTCGTAGCGGCGCTCGGACGGGTACAGGTCGACCCGGTTGTCGATCGCGACGATGCGCGGCTGGGCCAGGTCCTCGTTCTCACGGTAGCGCTGCTCGTAGTCGATCGAGACCCGGTCGATGTCGTCGGAGGTGACGAAGTCGTTGAGCACGCGCGTGTTGTAGAAGATGAAGCTGCCGACGCCCAGGAAGCCGACCAAGCCGACGACGCCCAGGGCGCCGATGCCCGCCGACAGGTTGGCGCCGGCGCGGCGAAACCGAAGCTTGAGGCTGTCCATGCCGCCGCGGCGCCACATCAGGTGCGCACCGACGAACATCAGCACGCAGAAGAACGTCCAGTACGCCGAGTACCACGACTGGATCCAGCCGAAGTAGCCCCAGCCGTTCATGTCCGAGTAAGCAGCCCCCGGGGCCGCACCGATCTGGTAGAGCGGGTCCTCGAAGCCCAGCGGGTCGAGCACGAACAGCGAGATCACCAGCAGCACGATGACGCCCATGCCGGCGTACTTGTTCGGCGCCAGCACCTGCACGAACACGGCGAAGACGGCCATCGTGTAGAACAGCAGGCCATAGTCGAGGATGTAGCGGGTCAGGTACAGGCCGGGCTGGAGATCGGTGAACCCCTGGCTGAGCTGGAACGCCATCGATGCGACCACGCCGATGCCCATCATGATCGCGATGATCAGCAGCATCGCCACCATCTTGGAACCGGCCTGGATCCAGCCCGGCGCGGGCGCGGCGTCGATGACTTCGTGCATCCGCGCTTCGCGCTCGCGCCAGACGAGCTCGGCGGAGTAGTAGATGACGACGATGAGCAGCGACAGCGTGAACGTTCCCTGCATGATCTGCGTCATCAGCCGCGTGACAGGGTAGACGGCGGTCTGATAGAACTGGTCCAGCGACAGGAAGTTCAGGATCGTGACCATCAGCGCGAGCAGCACAAGCACCAGGAACGGCACGCTGAGCACCACGCTCTTCACCTCGAATCCGACCCGGGCGAGGAACTGGGCCAGGCGCGCACCGGCGCCGTGCTGCGGATTCACCGAAGGCAGTTCGGCCGCGCGACGCGGTGCATCTGCCTCGGCGACGGCACCCTTCTTCTTGCTTGCCTTGGGTTGCACGTCGAACCGGAAGCGCCGTACCGTGAATGCGAGAACGGCCAGGCTCAGGCCCGTCCACAGCAGCCGGTTCCAGAGCACCAGTCCGTCCAGCGAAGCGAGCTGGGCGTTGCGCTCGAACGCCGTCCAGTAGCGCACGACTTCCTGGTATGCGGCAGCCCCGAACGGGTCGAACATCGCGAGCGCGGCACGCGCGCCGGTGGTGGAGAAGATCTCGACGACCGATTCGATCACGCCGGTGAGCAGGAAATAGCCGACGATGACGACGTAGGTCAGTGCCATGCTGCGCGTCAGCGTGGCAAGAGCGAACGCGATCGCGCCGGCGAAGAACAGGTTGATCACGCCGAACACCAGGAACGGCTGGGCGTAGTGCCAGCCGACGAACGGCCCGATACGCTCTGGATCCAGCCACGGCATCTGCATGCCGGCCAGCATGCCGAGCGGGATCGCGACCAGCAGCAGTACCGAGACGGCGAACGCGCCGGTGAACCGGCCCAGCAGATAGTCGATCTTCGAGATCGGCGTGGAGTAGAACATCTCGGCCGAGCGCGTCTCGACGTCGCGCAACACGACGTTGGCGACGAACGCGATGACGACGAACATCGCGATCAGGCTGAACACCAGCACGTTCTGCGTGATCGCATGCGGTGAATTGATGTTGACGTTTCCGAAGCTGCCGACCTGAATGTTGTCCGACGTGATTCCGCCGAAGGCCAGCAGAAAGAACAGCAGGAACGACACGAGGAACACCGGGCTGGTGAACTGGTAGCGCGCCTCGAATCGCGCCACCGAGAGAAAACGGCTGGTCATGGAACGGCTCCCTGGTCGATGACGGTTCAGGCGGTGGCGGCTTCTGGCGCTCGAGGTGACGACTGTCGAGACTGCATGCGCAGCGATGCGAAGTAGACGTCTTCCAGGTTCGGACTCCACGACTCGAATCGCTCGCCGGGCTCGGAATCGCTGAGAACGTGTACGACGTTGCGGCCCGCGCGGAGGTGCGTCGAGATGACCTCGTGCTCGGCCCTGCAGTCCTCGAGCGCATTGCGCGCGACTTCCTTGCGCCATATCCGGCCCTCGAGCGCTGCGACGAGTTCGGACGGCGCGCCGTGCTCGATGATGTGGCCGTTCGCCAGGATGGCCATGTTGGGGCACAGGTCGGCGACGTCGTCGACGATGTGCGTGGAGAGGATCACGACGCGGTCCTCACCGATCTCGGACAGCAGGTTGTGGAAGCGCACGCGTTCCTCGGGATCGAGCCCGGCGGTGGGCTCGTCGACGATCAGCAGCTTGGGGTCGCCGATCAGCGCCTGGGCAATGCCGAAGCGCTGGCGCATGCCGCCGGAAAACCCGGCCAGCGCCTTCTTTCGCTGCGGATACAGGTTGACCTGCTGCAGTAGCGCCTCGACCAGATCGCTGCGCTCGGATTTCGACACCACGCCCTTGAGCACGGCGAGATGATCGAGCATTCCCTGGGCCGATACGCGCGGGTAAACGCCGAAGTCCTGCGGCAGGTAACCCAGCGTTCGGCGTAGCCGGTCGGGTTCGCGCAGCACGTCGATACCGTCGAACTCGATGCGACCGGAATCGGGCTGCTGCAGCGTCGCGATCGTTCGCATCAGCGTCGACTTGCCGGCGCCGTTCGGCCCGAGCAGGCCGAACATGCCCACGGGAATGTCGATGCTCACGTCGGCAAGCGCGCGCGTTCCGTTGGGATAGGTCTTGGAGATCGAGTCGATGGTCAGCATGGGTGGTCCGGTTCGGGACAAGGCGCGCAGTATCGATCTACGGCGGGCACGGGGGTAAGTCCCACAAGTCACGAATAGGGTTCGTGACTTCCCGCCTATTCGATGCCCGGCGGACGCGACGAACCGCTTGCGAAACCCGCGGCGCCCCGCAAAAGATCCGGTGCAGGCTTCGTCCGGCCCCGCTCCCGGTGGAAAAAGGCGGGGAAGGCATGCCGCTATACTTCAGCGACGATCCATCGCGGGAAAAGCCATGAACAACAAATTCGCAAGTCTCTTCGGCGCGGCGCTGGTGTTCGGAGCCGACCTCACGCTCGCCGGCGACGAAGATCCCGCGACCATCGTGCTGGACGATCTCGAATGGACGCTGGAGACGAACGGCGGGTACATCCCGTGGCCCGACGCGGTGGATTACTGCGGCGCGCTCGAGTTCGACGGACACGGCGACTGGCGGCTGCCGTCGCTGGTCGAGCTGGAGCGCCTGTACGACGCCGACGCCGATGCAGGTATCCGCGAGCCTTTCCATTCCGATGCCTGCTGCCTGTGGAGCAACGAGTCGCTGGCTAACACGCCGGCCGAGGACATGGACGAGATCGCCGGCGATCCGGAGATGTATCACTGGGGCTACATGTTCGACGGCGCCCAGCGCTACTACGCCGTGCACATCTTCGACGACGGCCAGGCGTTATGCGTGAGGGAGGTTAACTGAAGGGGCGCTAAGATTCGAGTCGGCACTTCGGTCGTATCGTGTCTCGGTATTTGCCCCTCAGTGCTTAACACCGATTCAAGAAACGCTGGGTCCCGGCTCGATTGTCGGGACGACAGATCGGGTGGCTGCGATCGTGTCGCCCCGGAGTCGGTCCGGGGCCCAGCGGCTTTCGGTATCGAAGCCCGGCGGCTGGATAAGAGGACCGAGACTCTACAGTTGTTGGAAGAGAAAAGCATTACATGGAGGACACGAACCTCGAATTTTCTTCGTGATCTTCGTGCTTCCTTCGTGGTCTTCGTGTAATTCGCTTTCAATGCCGTTTTGGACGGCACTGCGCGAATCGCTCGCGACCAATATCAGCGGTTTCGATTGTCTTTCTACCAGTAGCCGATCATCCGCCCGCAGGCGATCACGGTCGTCCAGATCATGAGCGACACCGCGCCGGATATCGCGAGCACGACGCGGTCGCCGGGTTCCGAGGGGGCGCCGGCGGCGGCCCTTCGCCAGGCGCCGAGCCGCAGGACGATCGCGAAATTGACCAGCCCCGCTACGATCACCGGCAGCTTGATATAGAGGAACGGGTTGCCGTGATAGTCGGTGGTGTTGAACGAGAACATCGCGATACCGCAGACAACCGCGATCAGGAAGCCGAATGCCGCCAGCGGAGCGGTCGGGCGGATCAATTTGGCCAACGGAATCGACGACCAGAGTCCGAGCAGCCTGAGATCCAGCACCAGGACCGAGCCGAACAGTGTCGCGATGCCGAGGATATGACCGAGGTTGAGCAGCCCGTAGGTCCAGATGCCGAGCCCACGCAGCCACTCGGCGAGCGCGGAGCCTTCCAGCCACGCCATCCACTCGTACATCGTCGCTGCGTCGCGCGTTCCGGCTTATTCGGGCGGGTAGACGTCGAAGACCGTGTCGCCCCAGATCACGCGGCGGATCTTGGCTTCGTAGACGTCGGGGTCGTCGTTGCGTTCACCGATGACCGTCACGTCGGCGCCGACCGGGATCACGTTCTCGGTCAATCCCGAGCGATGGGTGCGCGGGCCGGGCGCAAGCGTGATGTCCCAGACGTGCCCTTCGGCGTCCTCGATCTGCATCGTGCCGTGGGCGCCCGCGAGGTCGACGGGCGTCACGACCGTTCCGCTGATCTCGATGTCGCCGGCCGTGTTGCCCGACCAGCCGTGATGGGCATGTACCGACGCGAACGCGAGAACCAGCAGCACGGCCAGTCCGAGGCCGAACGATGTCTTTGTTTTCATCCTTCTCTCCGGAAGCGACGGGCTTCGATCATAGCAGCATGGGTGCGGTCCGCCGCGTGACGCGAAACAACCGCAAGCCCTTCAGTCTTTCCACGAAGAGGCTCACGCGAACTCGAATCGAAATCGCCGCGGCCTTGTGGTAACGTCTTTGTTCCACTCTCCAGGGAGAAGCTCATGATTCTGACCGCAATCCGCAACACGATGATCGCCTTGATGCTCGCGGCCATGGTGGTTCCGGCCAACGCGCAGCTTGTTTCCACGGGCGATGCACTGGCACTCGACGCCGGCCAGCTCGAATCGCGAATCGAGGCATTCCTGCTTCAGGACGAGGTCGCCGCCGAACTCGCCGAATACGGCGTGAGCCACGAGATGGCGATGGCGCGCGTGTCCAACATGAGCGCGGCCGAGCTGCAGCAGGTCGCCGGTCGCATCGACGAAATGCCGGCGGGCGAAAGCGTCATCTGGATTGCCGGCGCGGTGTTCGTCGTTCTGATCATCCTCGAGCTCGTCGGCGTCACCAACGTGTTCACCAAGGCCTGAAGCGGACGACGAGACAGTGATTCCTTCGGGTTTGATCATGCCGATCGCACGCGGGGACCGACCACGGCATGAATGAGGCCTGTCGGGCCGCCGCCGGCGCGCCCAACGGAATCCGGCGTTTCATCGGCGCGGCCGCCTCGGCCGCGCCGATCGTTTTCACAGGGCTTTTCGCAATTCTGGCGACCGGGTGCGCCAGCTTCGACACCCGCATTCCCGAATCGCTGGACTCCAGCGTCTACCTCGAAGACACGCCGTTCCACCCGCAGCTGGAAAACCACTGCGGGCCGGCGGCGCTGATGACGGTGCTGGAAGCCAGCGGCGTTCACCCCGAATACCAAGCGGTCGCCGACCGCGTCTTCGTCCCCGGACTGGAAGGCAGCCTGCAAGTCGAGATGATGGCCGCGGCGCGCAGCTTCGAGCGCATCCCGTTTCGCGTCGGCGGCACGCTGGCCGACGTGCTGGCCGAGGTCGAGGCCGGCCACCCCGTGCTGATCCTGCAGAACCTGCGCATACGCACGTGGCCTGCCTGGCACTACGCGGTCGTCGTCGGCTACGACCGGGAAGACAAGCGCATCGTGATGCGCTCGGGCACCGAGCGCGAGATGGTCACGCCGGTCAACCGCTGGATGCGCCAGTGGGACTGGGCCGGGCGATGGGCCATCGTCGTGCTGCCGCCCGGCGAGCTGCCGGCCCGGCCCGACCGGGCCCCGGTGCTGCGCGCGCTGGCCGATTTCGACGAGCGGGGCACGCCCGATGCAAGACTCCGGGCCTGGCAGGCGGCCGCGGGCGTCTGGCCGGACGAGGCGTTGGTACGAATGGGGCTGGGCAACGCGCGCTACGCGATGGGCGATCCCGGTGCCGCGGCGGCGCACTTCGGCGAGGCGCTGGACATCCGCCCCGACCACTGGCCGACTAGGCTCAACCTGGGGCTGGTGCTGCTCGAGACCGGGCAACCGTGCGAAGGCCTGGAGATCGTGCAGGCCGAAACCATGCCGTTCGACCACGCGCTGGTCGAAACCCACGGCAACGTGGCGATTCGGCTGGACCGTGCATGCGCCGAGCAACGGGCGTCGGACGACTCCGGCGCCGTGCCGGAATCCTGACCGCGCTCAGTCGCGTCCGGGCTGCACCAGTTCGCGGCCGGCTTCGTTCCACGCCGAACCGACCATTTCGCGGACATCTTCCCGGAGCGCTTCGGCGTCGAACACCACGCCACGCGCGATCGTGTAGCGGACGCCGCCGGTGCGAATGACCTCGTTTTCCTTCGTCACGCGGATCGCGCCGGTGCCGAACAGCACCTTCCAATCGGCCAGCGGATTGTCTTCGACGACGACGAGATCGGCGGTCTTGCCGACCTCGATCGAGCCCGTCTTCTCGGCAATGCCCAGCGCCTCTGCTCCGTGCAGCGTCGCGGCGCGCAGCACCTCCAGCGGGTGGAAGCCCGCCTCCTGCAGGAGCTCCAGTTCCTCGACGAAGCCGAAGCCGTAGAGCTTGTAGATGTAGCCCGAGTCGGATCCGACCGTGACGCGGCCGCCGTGGTTCTTGTAGTCGTTCAGGAACGTCATCCAGCGCGCGAAGTTGTCTCGCCAGGCGATCTCGTCGTCGCTGGACCATTCGAACCAGTAGCTGCCGTGCGCCTTGCGGCTGGGCGCGAAGAAGTCCCAAAGGCCGGGCATCGTGTAGTCGGCGTGCCACTCGGCGGTCCGCGCGGCCATGAAGTCGCGATTGGCCTCGTAGATGGTCAACGTCGGGTCGATCGTGAAGTCCAGCTCGATCAGCTCGTCGCGCACGGCGTTCCAGCGCGCAGAGCCGGGATGGGCGGCCTGCCGCCAGAGCCGTCCGGCCTCGGCAAAGCGATGGTACTCGTTGGCGTAGTTGTAGTCGGGCGGGTAATCCTGGATCGTGCGGTCGTCGAACAGCGCCTCGGGCAGGCCGTACCAGTGCTCCATCGTCGTCAGCCCGGCGCGCGCCGTGTCCAGAACGTCGGCGCGGGCGACGTCCATCTGGGCGTGGTGCATCGCGGTGCCGAGTCCCTGCTTCCCGGCTTCTTCGATGGCCGCGAACAGCACCTCCGGTGCCGCGCCGAAGAACTTGATGCCGTCGGCCCCCCGCTCGGCGACGTCGCGCACCCAGGTACGCGCCTGCTTCGGCGTCGTGATCGGCTCGTCGCGGCCCTGGCCGAACGCGACGTAGGCCAGCAGGCGGGGTGCGGCGATCTCGTGGGCGGCGCTTCGTCCGCGCTCGGACAGTACCCAGTCCAGCCCGTTGCCCGAGCCCGGGTCGCGTACCGTCGTGATGCCATGGGCCAGCCACAGCTTGAAGACGTATTCGGCCGGCGTGCCCTGCGCCTCGCCGCCGATGTGGCCGTGCATGTCGACGAAGCCGGGCAGCACGTAGGCGCCAGCGAGGTCGATCTCGGTTCCGCCCTCGGCGAGCTCCGGCCGGCCTTCCGGGTCCACCGGCAGGTCCGGTGCGCCAACGCCGACGACCGCGGCGATCCGTTCGCCCTCGATGACGATGTCCACCGGTCCGACCGGCGGAGCGCCGGTGCCGTCGGCGACGATGGCGTTGCGCAGGATGAGCTGATCGAACGGCCCCTCGCCGCGCTGGCGGTCGGGTGCGGGTTCGATCTGGGCCGCGGCGTTGGCGGCCAGGGCCAGCCCGATCAGGGCAACGACAATTCGATGCATGCGGATTTCCTCAGTGCTCTTCGGAGGTTCTGGAACCGGACTCGAAGGATACCCGGTCGCTGGCGTTCTCGATCAGATCGTGATACCGCTTTTCGATCGCATCGCGTCGGATCTTCAGCGTCGGCGTCAACAACTCGTTCTCTACGGTCCACGGTTGCTTGATGACGATGATGCGGCTGATGCGCTCGTGGGATTCCAGCGTTTCGTTGACGCGTTCCAGCGTGTCGACGAGTTGGCGACGGAGTTCGCGCATGTCTAGATGGCTGTGTTCGGCGAGCTGCACCAGCGCGACCGGCTGGTCCAGCCGTTCGCCGACCACGCAGACCTGTTCGACGAGTTCGTTCTTGGCCAGCTCGCTTTCCAGCGGCACCGGTGCGATGTATTTGCCCTTCGTCGTCTTGAAGACTTCCTTGACCCGCCCGGTGATGGTGACCCAGCCGTCGTCGTCGATGAACGCCCGGTCGCCGGTGCGGAAGAAGCCGTCGTCGTCGAAGCTTTCGGCGGTCAGGTCATCCTGCTTGTAATAGGCGGTCATCATGCAGGGGCAGCGGATCAGCAATTCGTCGTCGTCGGAGGTTTTCAGTTCGGCGCCCGGCAGAGCGCGGCTGATCGTCCCGAATCGCGGCTTCTCGTCACGGCCGATCTGCGTACCGTAGGCGAACGTCTCGGTCATGCCCCAACCTTCGCAGATCGTCACGCCCAGACGGTGCCACCATTCCAGCAGCGCCGGCGCGATCGGCGCCGAGCCGCTGCCGAACCAGTCGGCCTTGTCGAACCCGAGTTCGCGCTTGATCTTCCGTCGGACGATCCACGAGACCAGCGGCACCGAAAGCAGTGCCTCGAGCTTCTTCGCGGGCACTTGCTCGAGCACGCCGAGCTGGAACTTCTTCCACAGCCGGGGTACGGAACCGAACAGCGTGGGTCGTGCGTAGGCGAGATCTTCGCGGAACGTATCGAGTTCCTCGACGAAGTACAGCGTCGTGCCGCCGTAGAAGCTGCCGGCTTCGACGTATGCGCGCTCCGTGCAGTGCGACAGCGGCAGGTAGGAGAGCACGCGGTCGCCGTTGCGCACGCCGAGCGCGCCGGCCAGCGATTCGCCGACGAACGCGAAGTTGGCATACGTGTGCATCGCGCCTTTTGGATCGCCGGTCGAGCCCGACGTGTACAACAGGGTGGCCAGGTCGTCTTCGGCGGCGGCGTGCGTCTCGAACCCCTCGGACGGTCCATCGACAAGCTCGGCCCAGTCGTGCTTGCCGCCAGCGCCCGGATACGGCATCGCGATCGAGATGACGTCTTCGGGGATGCCATCTAGCTGCTCCTCGGGACGCTCGAGCTTGCCGACGATGCAGGCCTTCGCACCGCTGTGGTCGAGCACCTTTTCGACGGTGCGCGCGTTCGCCGTAGGGTAGATGGGCACGCTGACGAATCCCGAGAGGATCATCGCGATATCGGCGATGACCCAGTGGGCGCAGTTCTTGGACATCAACCCGATCCGGTCGCCGGGCTCCAATCCCAGGTCGGCGAGGCCGCGCGCGAAACGGACTGCCTCGTCGCAGGCCTCGGCCCAAGTCCATTCCTGCCATTCGCGATCGATGGGCTGGGAGAGGTAGAGCTGGTCCGGCGTCGCGCGCACGCGCTCGAGGATCTGCTGTTGCAGGGCTGCGGCCATGTTCGGTGACGCGGATGGACGTCGGGGGAGAATAGGGTGGTCGGCTCTGCTGCGTCAACTTGGGCGATCGTTCTACGGGGCGGGACCCGGTTCCCGAAGAAGCGGCCTGGAGGCCGCGAATGAAAAGCGGTTTCGCCACGCCCGCTGCGCGACTTGCCCGGGTCGTTCCCATCCTCCTCCCGTAGGAGCGGCCTCCGGGCCGCGATGGGAAGACTCGTCATTTCCTCGAAACCCGTTTCGCCACGCCCGCTGCGCGGGCTTGCCCGGGTCGTTCCCATCCTCCTCCCGTAGGAGCGGCCTCCGGGCCGCGATAGGAAGACCCGTCATTTCCTCAAAACCCGTTTCGCCACGCCCGCTTCGCGACTTGCCCGGGTCGTTCCCATCCTCCTCCCGTAGGAGCGGCCTCCGGGCCGCGATGGGAAGACCCGTCATTTCCTCAAAGCCCGTTTCGCCACGCCCGCTGC
>JBPRGD010000172.1:0-5706 GCA_051428125.1 Candidatus Wenzhouxiangella sp. M2_3B_020 | reverse complement strand
GGCCATCGGTGCCGAAGCCTTCATCCCGCCGACCAGCACCGAATCGCTGGGCGTGTTCTACATACACGAGCTCGATCTCGATCCGCTGAAGTTCTCTGCGGGCGTGCGGCTGCAGCGCGACGAGGTGGCGCTGGCCGACGGGTTGACCATGGACGGCGTGTCGGAGCGGGATTTCTCGCTGGTCACCGTCAGCGCCGGCGCGGTCCGCGAGCTGGGCGGCGACTGGCAGGCGACGATCAACTGGCAGCGCTCGGAGCGCGCGCCCACGCAGGAGGAACTGGTCGCCAACGGCCCGCACATCGCCACGCAGGCCTTCGAGATCGGCGATCCGGCGCTGGACAAGGAGATCTCCAACAACATCGACTTCGGCATCCACGGTCGCCTCGGGCCGCTGCACCTGCGTGCCGACGCGTTCTACAACAACATCGACGATTTCGTGTTCCTCGCCAATACGCCGGACGTCGAGGACGATCTCCCGGTCCAGGTCTGGAGCCAGTCCGACGCGTCCTTCTGGGGCGTGGAACTGGAGGCCAGCTACCTGGTCGACCTGGGTCCGGCGGGAGACGTCGAGTGGCGCGTGTTCGCCGATTCCGTCGAAGCCGAGGTCGATGCCGGCAACGGCGAGATCCCGCGGCTCTCACCGGCCCGCGCGGGCGCTGGCCTCGACTGGCACCGCGGAAACTGGCGCGCGAACGTCAGCTATTACCGCGTGTTCGACAAGGAGGACGTGGCCGAATTCGAGACCGAGACCGACGGCTACGACATGCTCACGGCCAACGCGGTCTATACGGTCCCTCTGGATCGGGCCGACGTCGAGCTGTTCATCAAGGGCAGTAACCTGCTCGACCAGACCCAGCGCGTGCACACCTCGTTCCTCAAGAACCAGGCCCCGCTGCCCGGCGTGAACGTGACCGGCGGCGTCCGCGTCCACTTCTAACGCGGGCGCGCTGCCCGGGGGCGGCCGCGACGCGCGGTCGCCCCGCGTTCATCCGTCCCCGCTATGCTGCTCGTCATGCCCAGTACGAGAAGCGTGCGCATCCCCGAGCTGAGAGCCGACCCGACCGTGCGGGCCACGGAAGGCAGCACCGATGAGCTCGCTGGGTTCCTGTCCGACCATCGCCGCATCGTCGTCCTGACCGGCGCGGGTTGCTCCACCGGATCGGGCATACCGGCCTACCGGGACCCCTCTGGCCGCTGGCAGCGGCGCCAGCCGATCTTCTACCAGGATTTCATCGGCGACCCGATCATGCGCCGCCGCTACTGGGCGCGAAGCTACTTCGGCTGGGCCGTGATGGAGGACGCCCGACCCGGCCCGACGCACCGTGCGCTGTCCCGGCTGGAGCGCACCGGGCGCATGGCCGGGCTGGTCACGCAGAACGTCGACGGCCTGCACCAGCGCGCCGGGCACTCCCGGGTCATCGAACTGCACGGTGGCCTGGAGCGCGTGCTTTGCCTGGATTGCGGCAACGGATCGAGACGCAGTGCACTGCAGGAGCGGCTGGAAGGACTGAACCCGGACTGGTCGCCGGAAGTCCTCGGCATCAACCCCGACGGCGATGCCGAGCTCGACGATCGCGCCTACCCGGGTTTCCGCGTCGCCGACTGCAGCGAATGCGGCGGCACGCTCAAGCCCGACGTCGTGTTCTTCGGCGAATCGGTGCCGCGCCCCCGCCTCGAGTCCGCCGATCGACTCGTGGACGAGGCCGATGCCATGCTCATCGTCGGCACGTCACTGGTGGTCTGGTCGGGTTTCCGGCTCGCGCGGCGCGCGGCCGAGGCCGGCCTTCCGCTCGCGGCCGTCAACGACGGGCTGACCCGTGCCGACGGTCTGCTCGATTTCAAGGTCAGCGGCGACTGCGGCGAACGTCTCGCCGAGGCCGTCGCGACCATCGTGCAGGATCGTCCGGAAGTCTCTCAGACCTCGTCGGCGTAGTCGGCAAGTTCGACCTTCAGCCATGCCTTTGCGCGCGTAAGGTCGCGCGTGACCGTCCGGCTGGAGGTTTCGAGCATCTCGGCGATCTCGTCGATCGCATATCCGGCGAAGAAACGGGCCGTGATGACTTCGGCCATCCTCGGGTGGGTCTCGCGAATCTCGTCGAGAAATCCTTCGATTGCCAACAACAGGCCCCGGTCCCTGGCGCCGGCCTCGGCCACCTGCTCCTCGTCGATGTCGGCGTGCGCGACGCCCCCGCCGCGCTTGGCCGACTGCTGCCGTCGCGCATGATCGAAGATCAGCTGTCGCATGACCATCGCCGCCAGACGCTTCAGGTGCAACCGGTTTTCGACATCGGTACTCGCATGATCGCGGAGCTTGAGGCAGGCTTCGTGGACCAGTGCCGTGGTCTGCATCGTCTGTCCACCGCCGAGCTGGCGACGCTGGTTGTGCCCGATCCGCTTGAGGTCGTTGTAGACCAGCGGCAGCACGCGATCGAACAGCTCCGGTGTCTCCCGGATCTCGTTGAGCATCCGCGTCACTTCGTGTTCGGCAACCGGCTCGAACGGGTCCCCGGTCCGTTTGTCGTCGGCTTTCTGCGCCATGATCATCATCGGTGCTTCTCCCTGTCGAGCATAGCAGGGTCGAGTCTGCGGCTCCGTCGCTGAACGGCCGCTGAAGCGTCTTGCCGTGACCCAGTTCGCAGAAGTCGGAAGACGGAATTGGTATATTGCCAGCCGCCCGCCACTCCACCCGGAACGGTCGCGGGCGGCGGCGTTTCGCTCACTTCCCGAGCACCGATCGTACCGAGACCCGACCTCACACGGAGCCTGAGCCGACGTGGCCGAAGTTCACCTGGAATTGTCCCTGGAACGCGCCAGCGGAGTGCTCGCCGGCATCGTCGCGTCGCTGGGTCATGTCGGACTGCAACTGCAGCACCAGAAGTTGCAACGTGCGCCGGAGGGACGCGGCGGATGGCTGACCATCCGGGCCGAGGGCGACCCGGTCGACGTCGATTCGCTGGCCGAGAGACTCAACGCGACCCGCGGCGTGGACAGGCTCATGCGGGTCGAAATCGACGGCGAAACCGTGCTGGCCGAGGGCTCGGCCGTCGAAGACCCGATCTCGGCCGAAGACCTTGCAGAACTGTCGTCCGGTGTCGGTACCGAGCCGGAGCTCGAGCCCGAGCTGGAGCCCGAATCGGAGCCGGAGCCCGACGAACCGGAACCGGAGCCCGAACCGGAGCTGGAACCCGAGCCCGAACCGGGGCCGGAGCCCGAACCGGAGCCGGAGCCCGACCGCGATCGGCGACACGCGCCCGGATCGGTGGAAGACCTTCCTTTCCTGGGTGCGCCCGAAGACGATCCCCTGGGAGCGGAATCCGCTCCACCCGCCGAACCTGCGCCGAAATCGGCACCGTCCAGCCCGCCGCCGGATCCGGACGACATGCCGATCCTGTCCGAGCCGGACGAAGACGATGAGCCCCCGGTGGAGACCAGGACGGAAGAACCGGATTCGGAATCGGATATCCAGGACGACGATGACGATGCCGAAGCGGACCTCGCCACGGCGCTCGACTCGGAAACGATGAACGAGCCCGACGCGGAGCCCGGCACCCCGAATGCGGACGAGCCCCACCCGGAACCGCGGCGCGACGCCGAGGAAGCACCCGTTTCCGAGCCCTCGACCGAAGCGACCGGGGCAGATCGGCCCGACCCCGCTTCACCGACCGAATCGGTCGACAAGGAAAAGCAGCGGCGGCAGTTCGCGATGCGCAGGCGACGCCGGAGACGCCGGTAAGCCCATCGCCGCACTCGCGGTCGACGTCCTCCGGCTAGACTGTCGCATTCGTCGTCCGGATGCACGCCGTGAACCACCCGCAACGATTTCCACACCTCTTCCAGCCGCTGGACCTGGGCTTCACGACGCTGCCCAATCGCCTGCTGATGGGGTCCATGCATACCGGCCTCGAAGACCGCGTGTGGAACTACGACAAGCTGGCGGCGTACTTCGCCGAGCGGGCGCGCGGAGGAGCCGGCCTGATGGTGACCGGCGGCATCGCGCCCAACCGTCGCGGCTCGCTCGCCCCCGTTGCATCCAAGCTGACCAATCGCTGGGAAGTGCTGCGACACCGCAAGGTCACTTCGGCCGTTCACGCCGAGGGCGGAAGGATCTGCATGCAGATCCTGCACGCCGGCCGCTACGCCTACCACCCGTTCTCGGTCGCGCCGAGCGCGATCAAGGCGCCGATCAACCCGTTCAAGCCGAAGGCGCTGTCGACGAAGGGAGTCAGAAAGCACATCGGCGACTTCGTGCGCTGCGCGCGGCTGGCGCAGGAAGCCGGCTACGACGGCGTCGAGGTGATGGGATCGGAAGGCTACTTCATCAACCAGTTCCTGGTCCCGCGCACCAACAGGCGCAGCGATGAATGGGGCGGGTCGTTCGAAAACCGGATGCGCGTGCCGGTCGACATCGTCCGGCGCACCCGCGAAGCCGTCGGCCCCGAATTCATCATCATCTACCGGCTCTCGATGCTCGACATGCTGGCCGACGGCAACTCGTGGGAAGAAGTCGTCCAGCTCGGCAAGGCCGTCGAGGAAGCCGGCGCGACCATCATCAACACCGGCATCGGATGGCACGAAACGCGCATCCCCACCATCGCGACTTCGGTTCCGCGGGGCGCGTTCACGTGGGTCACGCGCAGGATGCGCGACGAGGTCTCGCTGCCGCTGGTCACGACCAACCGGATCAACATGCCCGAGACGGCCGAGAAGGTGCTGGCCGAAGGCGACGCCGACATGATCTCGATGGCCCGACCCTTCCTGGCCGATCCCGACTGGGTCGTCAAGGCCGAGCAGGGGCGCGTCGACGAAATCAACACCTGCATCGCGTGCAACCAGGCCTGCCTGGACCACGTGTTCGAGAACCGCAAGGCCACCTGCCTGGTCAACCCGCGTGCCGCGCGCGAGACCGAGCTCGTTATCGAAGCGGCAAGCGACCGGAAACGAATCGCAGTGGTCGGCGCCGGCCCGGCCGGCCTGGCCGCGGCCACGACCGCCGCGAAGCGAGGACACGAAGTCACGCTGTTCGAAGCCGCCGACGAGATCGGCGGGCAGTTCAACATGGCCAAGCGCATCCCCGGAAAGGAAGAGTTCGTCGAAACGCTTCGGTACTTCAACCGGCTGATCGAACTCGATGGCGTGGAAGTCCGGCTCGGCTCGCGCATCAGCTCCGGCGAACTGGCGCGGCAGCGATTCGACGAGGTCGTCGTGGCCACCGGCGTCAAGCCGCGGATCCCCGGCATCGATGGCGAGGATCACCCCATGGTGTTGAGCTACGTCGACGTGCTCCGGGGCAACGCCGAAGTCGGCGAACGGGTCGCCGTCGTCGGTGCCGGCGGCATCGGCTTCGACGTCTCGGAGTTCCTGCTGCACGACCACGTCCCCGAAACCCCGGACCCCGAGAACGTCTCGGCCGGCGTTTTCTTCCGCGAGTGGGGGGTGGACACCGGCTACACGACGCGCGGCGCGGTGGACGGCGTAGCGCCCGACCGCCTGCAGCCGGCGCGCAGGATCGTCATGACCCAGCGCTCCAGGGGCAAGCCCGGTGCCGGGCTCGGCAAGACCACCGGTTGGATCCACCGCACCACGCTGAAGAACCACGGCGTCGAGATGCTTTCGGAAGTCACCTACAGGCACATCGACGACAAGGGCCTGCACGTCGCGATCGGCGACGAGGATCGACTGCTCGAAGTCGACAACGTCGTGCTCTGC
>JBPRGD010000171.1:0-3934 GCA_051428125.1 Candidatus Wenzhouxiangella sp. M2_3B_020 | reverse complement strand
GTAGTGGTTGTGGGTCTGGGTGTGGGCGGCTTTCGCAGCGATGGTGATCACGTCGAGATCGGGAACCACCGTTTGCGCGTCGGGTCCCTGGTGGCTGGGGATGCTCCGTTCGGGCACGATGGTGTTCATGATGCCGCTGTGATCCGATTCCCACGGGTCGGTGGCGCGGCGCATCAGCACCCCGCGGGCGTTGCCGAGCAGACCGGCTCGCTGCAACGCCAGCAACGTCCGAACCGTGCTGGTAGTGTTGCACGACACCACGCGGGTGGCGTCGCGCCCGAGCGTTCCGGCGTAGTTCGCTTGGGCGACGAACGAGTGACCCGTCAGCTCGTGCGCTTCGCCCCCCTGCACCACGACCTTCACCCCCGCCTCGCGGTAGCGGGGGAGGTTGTCCGCCGCCACGCCCTTGGGCGTCGCGTCCACGATCACATCGATCTCGGCGAGCAGGTCGTCGAGGGAACCCCGCACGTCGAGTCCCGCACGCCGCATCGCTTCCGTACGATCCTCCAAGGCGGAGAAGAGCGGGATCCCCCGATGCCGGGCCGCAGCGAATCGATAGTCGGTGGCGACGTCGGCGACCCCGACGAGCGTCATGTCCTGCTGCAGGTGGACGGCGTCGGCGACCCGTTTGCCGATGACACCGTACCCGTTGATTCCCACGCGAATGGTTGATGGTCCCATGATCGCCCTCCTTCGTTCCGCCACCGTAGCAGGCCGAGATCAAGGCAGGGTTAACTTCGCGCAAGCCGAACGTAGTCCTATGAGGAACCCTGGGAACCGAATCCCGAACCGCGAGGATCCGTGCCGAGGGCAACCCATGCCCACCTCATCCGCGCCGCCGCAAGCCCCCAAGCGCAGTAAGCGCCACCCACGCCATCAGCGCCCACGGCGTGAGCCCACCGAAGCGCACCCACGGCGTGAGCCCCTCGCGCAGACCGAACGGGACCACGAGGCTGCCGCGGACGCCGCGGTCGAGCTCGGCGATCTCGCGGCCGTAGGGGTCGACCGCGCCGGTGATGCCGTCGTTGGCGGCTCGCACCAGGAAGCGGCGCGTCTCGATGGCGCGCATCCGCCCCATGTCCCAGTGCTGCCGCGCGCCGTCCCCGCGTGCAAACCAGGCGTCGTTCGTCACCGTGGCGAGCAGCTCGGCGCCGCGAGCGGTCATCCGCCGGGTGCTCTGCGGAAACACCGATTCGTAGCAGATGTAGGCGCCCACCAGGCCGAGCGGGGTGGACAGCGGCGTGAACGCGTCGCCGGCATAGGTCGAGACCAGCAGCGGCAGCCCCAGCAGCCCGAAGACGCCGCGATACAGGGGAGTGAGCGTATCGATCAGGGGGAAACGCTCGCCGAAGGGAACCAGTATGCGCTTGTCGTACACGCCCAGCAGCTCGCCGTCGTCGATGCTGAACACGCTGTTGTAGGCGCGACCCGGTTCGCGGCGGCGGGCGCCGACCACAAATCCGCTCGCCGGCGCGGTCGCCTGGATCGCGGCCCGGTTCGTTGCGCCGAAAGTCCCCTCGAGGTCGGTGCCGGTGGCGGCGCCCTCGGGCCACAGCACCAGCTCGGGGGGGACCGTCAGATCGCTGGCGCCCAGCTCGGTGAGCGACAGGTACGTTCGCAGCTCGGGGCCGGCCAGCACGGCACCGAAGGGGTCGATGTCGCCCTGCACCAGCAGGGCGCTGAAGGGCGCCTCGGGCGGAGTGCGGCGGAGCTCCAGCGTGCCCCACCCCCACGCTCCCGCCAACAGCAGCAGCGCGAGGACGGGCGCCGCCACGCGAGCCGCACCGGGTCGCACGCCGCGACGGCTGCCGCCAACGAACGGCGCGGCCAGAAGCGCGGCGATGCTCGTCGTGAGCAGCCCCAGGCCGTAGACCCCTACGATGCTGGCGAGCTGCGCGACCGGGGTGTCCAGCCAAGCGTAGCCGAGCGTGCCCCACGGGAACCCGAAGTACCCCTGCGTGCGCGCCCACTCGATCAGCACCCACAGGCCGGGCAGCACCAACAAGGTGCCCGGTCCGCGCCCGCCGAGCAACCGCGCGGCTCCGGTCAGCAGGCCCCACACGAGTGCCAGCGCGGCCACCAGCGGGGGCAGGATCAGCCAGGCGGCGGGGCCGAAGCCGACCGCGAGGCTGGCCGGGAGCCACCAGATGTAGAGCGCGAAGAAGGGCGTCGCGAAGGCTACGCCGAGCTCGAAAGCGGCGCGCGGCCCTTCGGATCCCGCGACCAGGGCGAAGAGGGGAACCAGGGCTGCCGCCATGGGCCAGATGCCGGATGGGGGAAGCGCTACCGACAGCAACGCGCCGCACGTCGCCGCCACCACGAGCGCGAGGACTCGGCGCGGCCGGTGGCGCTGGTTCCACGGGATGTGCATCACCGTCGTTCCCTTCGGTCGATTCCGGCCGATCCGGGTTCGGTTCGATTCCGTGCCTGCCGAGCGCTCACTGGGGGTCCCGGAGCGCCTCGATATTTCGCTATCTCAGGTAGGCGAGCGGGTTGACCGCGCGGCCGCGTTCGCGGATCTCGAAGTGCACGTGGGGCCCGGTGGAGAGCCCGGTCGATCCGACGCGGGCGACCGGTTGGCCGCGTCGGACTCGTTCGCCCACGGCGACGAGCAGGTCGCGGTTGTGGGCGTACCAGGTCTCCCCACCGCCCTCGTGCCGTATCCGCACCAGCTTCCCGTAGCCGCCCGACCATCCCGCGTACGTCACCACCCCGCTTCGTGCCGCAAAGACAGGCGTCCCCGACGGCGCCGCGATGTCGATGGCGGCGTGGAACGCCGCTGTGCCCATGCCGAGGTTGCGCCGCCCGAAGTAGGAGCTGATCACGCCCTGGACCGGCCACCCGTAGGGACGCTCGCGGTCGCGAACCTCGCGGAGTCGTGCGAGCGCGTCGCGCGGCTCCACGGCGGGAAGGAACAGCAGCATGCCCGGGAGCAGGTCGGCGGGACCGGCGATGGCGTTGGCTCGCACGACCGCTCCGGGGAGAACTGCATAGCGGTCGAGCAGAGCAGGCAGTCCGGACGGGTCTTCGAGCGTCACCAGCAACCCCGCTTCGGGGGGGATCAGCAGCTCGGTGCCCGCCGGCAGATCGTCGAGCGACGCCAGATCGGGGTTGGCTCCCACCAGTGCCGTGACCGAGGTTCCGTTTCGTTCCGCGATGGCCGTGAGCGTGTCGCCGGGGACGAGGCGGTGCGTTCGGAAGCCGGGCGGTAGCGCTGGAGCGCGTTCCAGCACGCCGCCGCGGGCTTCACCGATCGGTACACGGAGGCGGGTCGCGGGGACGAGCGTGTCGTTTTCGAGGTCGTTGAATGCCATCACGGTGGCGACGGACGTGCGGTAGCGTTCGGCGATCCGGCCGAGGGTATCGCCGACTCGGACTTCGTAGATGCCGTAGCCCTGGGCGGGAATCGTGGCGGAGAAGGCGAGGGCGGTGAAGACGATCGATGTTGCGAGGATCCGCGGACGCATGACGGGCAGAGTACGGAAACTTGGTAAAGCTCGCGTTAAGCGGGGGAGGCGAGAACCCGGAGTCCGTTTCGGAAGGTCGGCTCCGGCTCCGTCAGCCGGCGCGACACTCGATCGTTGCTCCATCACGTCGGCGTTCTCACGTCGCTCCATGGGGGATGTCGCGTCGCATCTCAGGCGGCGTCGCGTCGCGGTGGGTGTGGGCCCGCCCCCGATGGATCGCGGGACCCGGCGATGCGCGCCAGCATCGCGATGGCGAGGATGGCGAGGGCGATGCTGGCGATCTGCGTCAAGGTGAGGAGTCCGACGCCGATCCCGTCGACGCCGTCGGACACGAACAGTCGGATCGGAAGCGGGTTGTCTCGAAACGGCTCCTCGATGACCGAGCGGATCACGGAGTACCAGAGGACGAAGTGCCAGAACGCGAAGCCGGGGCGTTCGGAACGCCGAAACGCCCACCAGACGATCGG
>JBPRGD010000170.1:0-1962 GCA_051428125.1 Candidatus Wenzhouxiangella sp. M2_3B_020 | reverse complement strand
CCCGTATTCCCAGGCGGTGCGCGCCGGCGATACGGTCTACCTGTCCGGCCAGATTCCGCTGGACCCGGCGACCGGCGAGCTCGTCGACGGCGATTTCGCCGCGCGCGTACGGCGCGTGATCGACAACCTGCAGGCCGTCTGCCGGGCCGCCGGCGGCGATCTGGGCGATCTCGTCAAGATCAACGTCTACCTCACGGACCTGGGACGGTTCGGCGCGGTCAACGAGATCATGGCCGAGGTCCTCGACGAGCCGTACCCGGCGCGCGCCGCGGTCGAGGTATCGGGCCTGCCGAAGGGGGCCGACGTCGAAATGGAAGGCGTCGCGGTGATTGCCCGGTGACGAATCGGAGAGGGGCCCGCGGGCCCGCCGTGATAACCTTCGGCTCGACTCGACTCCCCAAGAGGAACCCCCGTTGACCCGACCCTCCGGACGCCAGGCCGACGAGCTTCGCGCGCTGACCATCGAGCGGAACTTCACCCGTCACGCCGAGGGATCGGTGCTGATCAGCTGCGGCGACACGCGCGTGCTTTGCAACGCCAGCGTCGAGGAGCGCGTTCCGCCGTGGTTGCGCGGCAAGAACCAGGGCTGGGTGACGGCCGAATACGGCATGCTGCCGCGCGCCACGGGCTCGCGCAACATGCGCGAAGCCACGCGCGGGAAGCAGGGCGGACGGACGCTGGAAATCCAGCGGCTGATCGGCCGCAGCCTGCGCGCCGTGATCGATCTCGCAGCGCTGGGCGAGCGCACGATCACGCTGGACTGCGACGTCCTGCAGGCCGACGGCGGAACGCGCACTGCCTCGATCACCGGCGCCTACGTTGCGCTGGCCGATGCCGTCGAAACGCTGCTACGCGCGCGGAAGATCAAGAAGAACCCCGTCCACGGCCAGGTCGCGGCCGTTTCGGTCGGCATGCTGGGCCCGGATCCGGTGCTCGACCTCGACTATGCCGAGGACTCCACGGCCGACACCGACCTCAACGTCGTCATGCGCGACGGCGGCGGATTGATCGAAGTGCAGGGCACCGCCGAGGGTCATGCCTTCCACCGCAACGAACTCGACCGCATGCTGGATCTGGCCCAGGCCGGGATCGAGCAACTGATGCAGGCGCAGTCCGACGCCCTGGCCGAGACCGGAGGCGCCTGACGATGGCGCGGTCGAAGCTCGTCATCGCCAGCGGCAATCGCGGCAAGCTGGCCGAATTCAAGGAGATGCTCGAGCCCAGGGGCTTCGAGATCCGTCCGCAGAGCGAGTTCGGCGTCGAACCGCCTCCCGAGACGGGGAAGACGTTCGTCGAAAACGCCCTGATCAAGGCGCGGGCGGCAGCCGAAGCGGCCGGCCACGCGGCGCTGGGCGACGATTCGGGCCTGGTCGTCGACGTTCTGGAAGGACGCCCCGGCATCCGTTCGGCCCGCTACGCCGGCGAGAACGCCGACGACGAGGCCAACATCGACAAGCTGCTCGCCGAACTCGAGGACATGCCATCCGACCGGCGCGGCGCCGTTTTCTACTGTTGCCTCGTCCTGCTCAGGCACGCCGACGACCCCGCGCCGCTGATCGCCACCGGCCGCTGGCGCGGATACATCCTCGACGAGCGGCGCGGCGACCGCGGATTCGGGTACGACCCGGTGTTCTACGACTCCGAGCGCGGCGTCACCGCCGCCGAAATGCCGGCCGGAGAAAAGAACCGCATCAGCCACCGCGGACAGGCGCTGGAGAAACTCATGGAGCAGATCAAGGAAGGGCGGGTTTAGGATCGACTGGTTCGTTGGTTCGTTGGTTCGTAGGTGGTCGGTGGTCGGTGGTCGGTGGTCGGAAACCGGTGGATGCACCGACGATGATCCACCCCACGCCGCATCCATTTCTCCAAACTGCCTGCGTAAACCGTAAACCGTAAACCGTAAACCGTAAACCGGAAACCGGAAACCGGAAACCGGAAACCGGAAACCGGAAACCGGAAACC
>JBPRGD010000169.1:0-7271 GCA_051428125.1 Candidatus Wenzhouxiangella sp. M2_3B_020 | reverse complement strand
GCTTTCGATCATCAGGCTGTTCAGGCCCAGCGCGATCCAGAACCCTTCGAAGCCCGGCCCCCCGGCCAGCGCCAGCAGCAGCGCCAGCAGCACGCCGAGCAGCACGAGCGCGAACACCGCCCGCGGCTGGCAGAAGTCCGGAATCAGGGGCGGTGCGGGTTCGAGTTCGGGTTTCAACGCGGGCGACAGCCGGCGGGGGCGCGGGCGAAAGCCTACGCCGAACGCCCGGGGTTCTCAAGCCGGGGCGGGCAGGGCCCGCCCCGTCAGGCAGGACGTGTTACCAGCACTCGGCGATCACGTCGGCATCTTCGCTGGTGCTCACGCCTTTCGCGCCGGTATGGTCCAGCGTGAAACTGCCGCACTCGGTGTCCTTGGTCTGGCTGCCCCGAGGCGCCGCCGTGAGCTCGAACGTGTTCGCTCCGACGGCAGACACCTGCAGCTGGTACTTGTCGTTCTCGGACATCATCGTGTTGCCTTGCTGCAGTCCGCAATTTCCGTCGTTGTACGCGCTGAAGCGGGTATAGCAACGCTCCAGCTGCTGGGCGGCCTGGTACAGCACTGAATGCGCGTCGGCGCGCCCGGACTCGATGACGTAGCGGCTGAAGCTCGGAATCGCGATGCCCACGATGATCGCGAGGACCGCGACGGCGATCATCAGCTCGATCAGCGTGAACCCCGCCGAACGCGCCACAGGCGGCCGTCGATGGTGTTTCGTGTCGATCATGAGCCAGTCACTCCTGTTGAAGTATTTCATTGCAGGTTATTGCGTCATCGCGCCTGGCGCCAAACCTGGCGGCCGTCGCAGACCCGGCCTGCCGCCACGAAGCCTTCTCCGGGCACGAGGATTACCAGTTCCGAACACCATCCGCTGCGTGAGCCCACGTCGTCGGAGCCGGGTCCCTGGTCGCCATCGCCGCGGTCGCCCGGATTGAACGGATCGTCGGGCGGATCGTCGGCGCTCTCGCGGGTCTTGGGCGGGCGAATGACGATCGCCGGGTCCACCGGTGCGCCCAGGCCGACATCGATGACGCCGCAGTTGGCGCAGATCTGGTCGAGCAGACCAGTTCCGGTGAGCGCGTCGGTAATGTAGATCCGGCGCTGGCCGCCGGCCGCGCACGGGTCGTCGTCCGGCTCGAAGGTCGTGAAGACAAGCGTGCCGAACACGACCTCGGGGCGCGACAGCACCCGTTCGCCGGTCGCCGAGCCCACGCCCAGCTCCAGGAACCAGCCGTCACTGTCGCCGGTAACGTCGGCTCCGGCCAGCACCCGGTCGCCGCCGGAGGTCGTGATCGAGGCCTCATCCAGTCCCGGGTTGTTGCCGAGCCGGGACTCGCGGTCCCGCACGGCGTAGAAGCGCTCGAATTCCGAGGCGCCGCCGATCCGGTCGGCGGTCTCGATCAACTTTCCGGTGCCGAAGTAGACCATGAGTCCGCCGCCTGGATGCTCCGCGAGCGAAGGCGCGCTTGCGATCGGGCGATTGTTCTCGGCGGTGATCAGCGGAGAATTGCCGAACGCGCTCGATGCCGAGCCGGAATCGGAGAAATCGAAACGCCACATGTTCCCGTCAAGATCGCCGGCGTAGATCCGGCTCGTGAACAGCCGCGTGGCGGGATCGAGGAAGGCCGCGACGCCGGACAGGCCGTTGCCGCTCGAATCTCCCACTTCCACTTTCTGCAGTACCGTGCCCGACGCCAGGTCGACGACAAAGAGGTGAGGCGTGCCGGCGGCGCTGTTGTAGCCGTTGCCGAAGATCGCCACCCAGGTTCCGTCGCCGAGCCGGGTGATCACCGGCTGGCCGAACACGTGGCCGAGCTCGGAATGGTCTTCGGCGGAAAGCTCCCAGAGCAGATCGGGCGACGACGGACTGGAGATGTCGATCGCGTAGACGCCCTTGCCGCCACCGCCCAGGCCGCCGACCGCGACGGTCTTCCAGCCGCCGCTGATTTTGGCGTCTCCGATTCGGATCTGGCCGTCGACGTAGAACTGGTGACTGTAGTCCGGGTCGGCCAGCAGCGGCAGCTTGTTGTGCACCGCCGCCGGAATGTAGGCGAATTCCTCGTCACCGCTTTCGGCGTCGAATGCGTGCAGCATGCCGTCGTTGGCGCCGACGAGAACCAGCGGCGTGCGCGAGTCCTTCGGGCCGCCCTCTTCGATGTAGGCGAGGTAGCTCGCATCGAGCCGACCCCAGCCCTCGTTGCGCGGACCCGAGAAGCGCGGGCGCGAATTGGCGATGTCTCCGATCACGCCGTCCCGGTCGCGAAGATCGCCGGTGCCATTCTGCTGCTCGTTCGCACGGTCGCCGCGCAGGTAGTTGATGATCTTGTTCTGCTCGAGCGGGTCGACGATTGCGGTGCCGAAGATCCGTTCGCGGCTTGTCGTCGACAGGCCGGTGTCGAACGGCTCCTGGTTGCCCTCGCCGTTGCTCGTGATGATCTTCCGGCTCGAGAACGAAACGGGCATCGCATTGCTCGCGGTCCATTCGACGCCGCCGTCCTCGGCCCGCTTGGCCTTGAGATCGCCGCTCCACGCCGTGGAATCGAGTTCGGCCTCGTAGAACAGGCTGTCCTGGTCCAGTCGCGTCGACGTCGCCGAGACGCCCACCGGCTGGATCCGTGAGGCGACCTCGGCCAGCAGCGCGCTGAACGCGTCGATGAGGTCCTGCGGCCGGTCGGCCGAAAACGTCTGTCCGCGCGCGTTGAGCGTGCCGTGCCAGATGTCGTCGATCGCCGCCGGGTTTCGAGTGGGGAAGTTGGTCGGCCACTCGGGATTGTTCTCGTAGGGATCCGCGGTGGCTGCCTCGTCGACGCGGAACTCGAGCCCGACGCCGCCGAGCAGCACCGCGAAGAAGTTCATGTGCGGATCGTCGTTGCAGTCCAGGTCAAGCGGCGGATTCGCCTGGTCGCAGGCCGTCGGGGTGGGAACCAGATCCGCTGTCAGGTCGGTGCGCAGATTGCGCGAATAGAAGTGATAGGCGATGTCGGCCATCGTGTTCGATTGCGAATCGGCCAGGAACGTGCCGAACAGCTCCGAATCGGACGCACCGTCGGTATTGCCGACGCCGGCCCCGGTCCAGGTGTTCGAAAAGCCGTCGCTGAACAGCACGCCGAAGTTCTTCTGGCAGGCCTCGACGATGGGGGCGTTGGAGCCGGTGCGCTCGAACTGCTCGCCCATGTGCATGACGGCCTGCTTGTTCGGCGTCCCGCCGCTGGCGACGAGATCGTACTGCGAATCGAAGAACGCCTGTCGCTCGGAGGTGTTCGACAGGTCGCGCATCGTCACGTCGTTGCGGTTGTTGATCTCGAACGCGCCGACGCGCAGGAACTCGTTGCCCTCGAACGAGCGCCCGATCGCGGCACGCGTCAGGTGGGCGCGCTTGCGGTAATACTGGAACCAGTTGGCGAAGTTCTGGATCGCCTCGTCGTACTTGCCCGGGGCAAAATTGCCGGGCTTGATCTCGTAGCCCAGCATTTCAGTGCCATCGGGCGCCGAGCCGCCGAAGATCGGCGTTCCGGTCCATCCGAAGTCGGCCGGCGGCGCCTCGTTCAAGGGCAACCAGAACGTCGCCGGGAAGTACTCGATCGCGAGCCGGCAGTCGTCGTCGGTGGCGGTGAAATCATTCGGCAGCGGCTCCCAGTCCAGGTCGTCGCTGATGCAGAAGTCGCCCTGGTCGGGGTCGTCGACGATCGTGCCCTTGGGAATCGTCATGCCGGCCTCGACGCGGAAGACCCAGTCGTTCTCGTCGCGCTTGATGTTCTCCGTCAGATCCACGGTGTCGCTGCCGAGCACGGCATCCCACTTCGCCGCGGTCTCGTCGGCATCGCCGAACGTGTCGGAGCCGGCCGACGGCAGCGGCTCGTAGTCGACGCTCGGGTCGAAATAGATCGGGTTGAACCGGTGCGAGCGCGCGAACGCGAACGCCGGAATCGGCGGCACCGCGTGGTGGCTGCCGGTATTGAGCCGGCGGCCGCCCCCGTTCGGGAACAGGTAGGTGTACTTCTGCCACGTGCCGTTGTTGGACCCGCGGGCGTTGAAGTTGAAGCGATCGTCGCCGTACCAGACATCGTCGGTGTTGTCGGCGTTCGTCCCGAAACCCGTGAACGACTCGCGGTCGTCGTGCCACCACAGGGCGCCGTCGTTCGTCGGCATCACCGTTTCCGAGTCCATCGACCCGGAGTCGTCGACGCCCATGACCATGGCCGGCTTGACCGGTGCCAACAGGAACAGCGGGTTCTGCGCGATGTCGATGTTGGCGGCGCGGGCCGGTGCGCCGGCGAGCGTGCCGATGGCCGCAATGACCAGGGAAATTCCGATCTTTTCAAATCTCATGACTGCCAATCTCCAGATCCGGGTAGGACTCCGAATGCCTCAATAAAACGTTGCCGGCCGATCACGGCCAGAAGTAGATGGATTGCACGACGGCCTCGGCCAGGCCGGTCGGCCCTTCGGCGCGCGCGGCGACCAGGTAGTAGACCGCTGCGTCGCCGGGGTTGCCGGCGTTCTGGGACTGCATCGGCCGGCACGCCGAGCCGAACACGCCGCCGCCGCTCGATGGGGCGCCGCTGAGTTCGATGATCACGTACTCCCCGGCGGTGTCCGGGCTGTTCTGCCAGGGCCAGTTTTCCGGCTCCTCGCCGGACAGCGTGCAGTCGTTTCGGTTGATTCCCATGCTGTCCGTCATGTCGGCCCAGATCGGGATCTGACCCAGCCCGCCGCCGGTTCCGGTTTCGGTGATCTGGCGAACGCGCTGCTCGATGCCCCGAAGCGTGGCTTCGGCCTCCTGGAACGCCATGTTGGTGTCGCGCACGCTGCCGGCCATGCGCTCCTGCATGATGCCGACGTTGGCGGCGCTTAGCCCGATCAGCGTCAGGATGATCAGGAACATCAGGCTGATGAACAGCGCGGCGCCGCGCTGGTTTCGGTGGGTCGTCTGCATGGTTCGGGTCTCGGTCATGGCTTAAAACACCAGTACACGGTTGCGCAGCGCGATCGTCGACGAGAACGGCTGGCGCAGTCGGCCGTCGCCCGGCGTCGTGACGTCGACGCCGGCGAGGTCGAACGCCTGCGCGGTGTCGTCGAGGTCGGCGAAGTCCGGCGAGCGCATCGAGATGCCCAGGCGCACGGACAGCACCTGGCCCCAACCGTCGGCCGGCACCTCGGTCGAATCCACCCAGTCGTCGACGCTCTGGCCGTCCCCGGCCGGCGCGGCGCGGCTGAATCCGAACTGGACCTGCAGGTTCTCGACGCCGCGCACCAGCTCCTGCGCACCCGCCCCGCTGGTGCCCTGGGTCAGCTCCAGCTGATACAGGCCGGGATTGCCGTCGGCGTCGGCGCCGACGTAATAGACGAACGTACGGCCCAGGAACACCTGCATGCTGTCGTCGTAGGCCGTCGACCACGACCGGCCGCCGGGAGTGACGTTGCCCGGGCCGGGGTTGGAGCACGAACCGCGTCCACGCCGGAACGCCGTCGAGTTGGGCGCGTTCGCGTTCTGGAACAGGTCCGCGGCGTTGGAGCAGTTCGTGACAAGCAACAACGAATTGCGCGGCAGGCCGTGGCTGCCGTTCAGGTTGATCGCCGCGTTGCCCTGGGGCGTGTTGCCGGCGGCCGTGACGTTGGGCACCACTTCCATCCGCCGGATGGCGATCACGTCGGTGCCCGGAACGACCTCGCCGACCAGTTCGTCGGGCAGATCGGCGCCCCCGCCGACGGTCGTCGTCCAGCTACCGGCACTGGCGCCGGAGGGGTCCAGCGAGTCTGGAACCGTGTAGCTGTCGCCGCTGCCGGTGCCGGCGAAATCCCAGCCCGTGATCGCCAGATTGCTGTCGAACAGCGCATCGACGTAGCCGGAGCAACCCTGGTTGAGGTGATTCTCGATTTCGAGGTCGGCGGCGCAGAATCCGTCGGCGCCGGCTTCGCGGATCTGCCGCTTGAGCAGTTCGAGCGTGAAACGGCCGTTTTCCTGCACGCGCGCCAGCGCATCGTTGGTATTGAACGTCACCTTCGTGCCCTGGAAGAGCTGGAGCATGCCGGCGGTCAGCAGCAGGCCGAGCGTGATGGCGACCATCAGCTCGATGAGGCTGAAGCCCATCGCGCGGAGGGATCCGGTGGCGTTGCCGTTGAATTGATTCGATCTCATGGAATGCGTTCCGTCAGACTCGGGTGGTGATGGTGAAACTGGCGTCCGTGCCTTCCTCGCGGTCGTCCAGCCAGGACACGGTGACCGTAACCTCCTCGATCGTGCCATCCCACCGGACCGTAGCCCCGCCCGACGGCAGCCGGTCGGCGGCGAGCTCCTGGCCGAGGTTCTCGAGCAGCCCCTGGCTGACGATGGAGCGGTTGGCACGAGCGAAGTCGGCGACCTCGTAGGCGACGTTGGTGGCCTGCGTCCGGTAATACGACACCTGGCCGGCCTGCATCGAGAAGCCCTGCAGCGCGGCCAGGCCGAGCAGGCCGACGGCGAGGATCAGCAGCGTGATCAGGATCTCGATCAGAGTGACGCCGTTCTGGCGGCGCATCGCGAGCGCGCGCCGTGCGAGCTTCGCGGGATTGATGGTGGAATTCGTCGTCATCGGTCGGTTCCTCGATCAGGTGCAGTCGATGCGGTTGGCCGCGACACGGCCGCTTCGTTCGACCAGCACGCGACGGGCGTTGTCACTGGTGCAGCCTTCCCGCTGCATGTCGAACTGCTGTTCAGCCGCGGCCGTGCTGAAGCCCTCGCGCGTGAAATCGACGATGCCGTCGGCGGGATTGAACTGCAGGCTGGCGTCGGGGGATTGCCAGACGCGGAGCACTTCTTCATCGTCGCCGCCCGGATCGACCATGGCGATCCAGCCCTGATTCCAGTCGCCGTTGCAAGCGGCGCCGTCCGAACTCGAGCAGATCCGAACCTGCTCGCCGCGCCGAAGCGCCTCGGAGCGGGCGTACTGCATCGCCGCGACCATCTCGTTGGCCTGCGCGCTGAGCTTGTTGTTCTGGATAAATTGCGTGAACGCCGGAACCGCCAGCGTGGTCAGGATGGCGAGCACGGTGATTGCGATCAGCAGCTCCATGAGCGTGAATCCGGAAGCCCGAAGCCCCGGCGCCGGCATGCAACATTCGGACATGAGTTTGCGTTCCGCTTTTTCCACGGGGAGAGCATAAGCATTCGCGCCGTCAAATCCAGCGGTGGACCGGCGAGCGGTCGGATTTCCGGATCGAGCGGTCGTTCCGGACGGTTCGGGCCCGCGCGGCGGCCTTCGCCAGCGGTCGTCGGGCCGGTCCGTGGACGCGCC
>JBPRGD010000168.1:0-17487 GCA_051428125.1 Candidatus Wenzhouxiangella sp. M2_3B_020 | reverse complement strand
CGAACCTCGGCCTTCCCCGACGGCCACCGCGGATCGTGCGCCGCCGACAGCTCGTCGGCTTCGCGATCCCATAGCACCGCGTGCATGTTCCCCCACGGCCGGGCCCGCACGGTGACGGTGTGGCCGCGTGTCTCGAGTCCCGCCTTCTCGTCGGCCGTCAGCGCGTTGGTCTCGACCGAGATCTCGTCGGGCAGGTACTGGTGGTGGTAGCGGGGCTTCGAGACCCAGGACTGCGGGTCGTTGCCCTCGAGGAAGTCCAGTATGCCGAGGATGACCATCGAGATGATGCGCGAACCGCCGGGCGTTCCGAGGATCGCGGTCTCGTCGGGCCCCTTGACGATGGTCGGGGTCATCGAAGACAGCATCCGCTTGCCGGGCTCGATGGCGTTGGCCTCGAAGCCGATCAGGCCGTAGGCATTGGGCTCGCCCGGCTTGGCCGAGAAGTCGTCCATCTCGTTGTTCAGCAGCACGCCGGTGCCCGGGGCGGCGAACGCCGAGCCGAACGGGAGATTGACAGTCAGCGTCGCCGAGACCATGTTGCCGTCGGCGTCGATCAGCGAGAAGTGCGTGGTGTTCTCGGATTCCTTCATGCGGCTCGGATCCGCCGCGAGATATTTCGACGGCAGTGCACGGTCCATCCGGATCGTGCTCCTCAGCCCGGCCGCGTAGTCTTCGGACAGGAGCATGTCGGTCGGGATGTCCGCGAAGTCCGGGTCGCCGAGATACAGCGCCCGGTCGCGGTAGGCCCGGCGCATCGCCTCGGACAGCAGGTGCACCCGGTCGACGCGGCCCATTTCGCGCCAGCCGAACGGTTCGATCAGGTTCAGCACCTGGGCGATGGCGATGCCTCCGGACGACGGCGGCGGAGCGGTCAGCAGCTCGTAGTCGCCGTGCTCGATGCGGATCGGCTCGCGCTCGACGGCCTCGTAGCGCGCGAAATCCTCCATTGCCCAGATGCCGCCGGCCTCGCGCGCGCCCGCGACCAGCTTCTCGGCAGTCGCTCCGGCGTAGAAACCGTCGTGGCCGTGCTCGGCCAGCCTGCGCAGCGTTTCGGCCAGGTCGGCCTGGACGATGGTCTCGCCGACGTCCGGCACGTCGCCGCCGGGCATGAAGATGCCGGCGGTGTAATCCCATTGCAGCATGATGTGGGCGCGCCAGTTGATCAGCTGCTGGTACTTCAGGTAGACCGGGAATCCCTCTTCGGCGATGCGGATCGCGGGTGCGAGCACCCGGGCGAGTTCCAGTTCGCCGTAGTTCTCGACAATGTGCACCCAGGCCGCGGGCGCGCCCGGGATGCCGGCGGCAAGCGGGCCGTTGACGGCGAGGTCGCGCACGACCTCGCCGTCCTCGTCGAGATACATGTCCTCGGTCGCTTCCCCCGGCGCTTCCTCGCGGCCGTCGACCATCGTCGTGAAACCGTCCTCGGCACGGTGCAGCAGCCAGAACCCGCCGCCGCCGATACCCGACGACGACGGCTCGACGACTGCCAGCGCCGCCGATACGGCGACGGCGGCGTCGAAAGCGTTGCCGCCGGCGGCGAGCACCTCGAAGCCGGCGTCGGTGGCCAGTTCGTGCGCCGACGCGATGGCGGCCTTGCCGGGCCCTTCGGCCTGGACGGTCGCACTGAAAAGAACGAGAAGAACGATCAACGGACGCGTGAATCGGGTCATGGGCATTCCGGTAGTCAGAAAAGGATTCGGGGAACGGGTAACGGCTCAATCGAACCCGTAGTGGGCCCTGAGCGCGGCGTCGACGCGGGGATCGACGAATTTCGAGACGTTGCCGTTGAGCCGGGCGATCTCCTTGACCAGGCTCGACGAGATGAAGCTGTATTCCTCGGCCGGCGTCAGGAACACCGTTTCGGCCGCCTCGACGAGATGCCGGTTCATCGACGCGAGCTGGAACTCGTACTCGAAGTCCGACACCGCGCGCAGGCCGCGCAGTATGACGCCGGCGCGCTGCTGTTCGACGAAGCGGGCCAGAAGGTTGTCGAAGCCGGTCACCTCGACGTTGTCGGCGGTGCTGTCGTCGAGCACGGCGCGCGCCAGCGAGATGCGTTCTTCCAGCGGGAAGGCGGGCTTCTTGTGCGGGCTCTCGGCGATCGCGACGACGACGCGGCGGAACATGCGCGCGGCGCGTTCGATCAGGTCGGTGTGCCCGTTCGTCAGCGGGTCGAACGTGCCCGGATAGATCGCGATGCCGTAGTCGAGCGAATCAGTCATGCGTCGGGGTCGCTGCGGGACGGCACGCGATTATACCGAAGGCGCCGGAACCGCCTCGCCGGTTCGGGCGGTCGGCTCCAGCAGCTGCATCCGCACCTCGCCGACGCGCTTGTCGCGCAGAAGCGACCAGCGGGCGTCGCCTTCGACGACCGGCGCCGGCTCGCGCGCCGGGCTTTCGACGTAGACCCGGGCGTCGGCGGCAAGCAGGCCCGGTCGCAGAAGCGCCTCCAGCACGCGTGCGTGCAGGCGGTCGCCGAACGGCGGATCCACGAAGACCAGGTCCAGCGGCCCGGTCGCGGTCTCCAGCCAGGACAGCGCATCGCCGCGCACGACTTCGACCGCATCGGCATCGGGCCAATCGTCGCGAACGCGCTTCAGCGATTCGGCAAGCCGGCGGTCGCGCTCGACCAGTACCGCGCGCGCCGCGCCGCGAGAGGCAGCTTCCAGGCCCAGCGCGCCGGTGCCGGCGAACAGGTCCAGGCCGAGGGCGCCGGCGGTGCGGCCCTGCAGCCAGTTGAACAGCACCTCGCGCGAGCGATCCCCCGACGGCCTGAGGCCCGGCCGGTCGGCGACCTGCAGCGTGCGGCCGCGCCAGCGTCCGCCGATGATGCGTAGCCTGCCCTTCATGGTGCTAGCATACGGTCGCTTCCGGACCCGTGGGACCCCGATGTTCTCGATCTTCCGCCGCAAGAAATCCGGCGGCCTGGAAAAGGCTGAAGTCGTCGAAAAGCCGCGCGGCGACGCCGACCCGCTGGAAGCGCGGCTGGGCCGCACGCGTTCGCACCTGGCAGGCCTGTTCGGCACCGTGCGGGCATCGCAGCGCATCGACGAGGATCTGCTCGACGACGTCGAGACCACGCTGTTGACCGCCGATCTCGGGGTCGATGCGACAACCCGCATCATGGACCAGCTGCGCAAGGGCATCGACGCGGGCGTCGTCAAGGAACCGGCCGACGTTCTGCCGGCGGTGCAGGCCGAGCTCTACGCGCTGGTCGAGCCCTGCGAGCAGTTCCTTGCCGTCGATACGTCGAAGAAACCGTTCGTGATCCTGATGGTCGGCGTCAACGGCGTCGGCAAGACCACGACCATCGGCAAGCTCGCGCGGCGCTACCTCGACGACGGCCTGAGCGTGATGCTGGCCGCCGGCGACACGTTCCGGGCCGCGGCCGTCGAACAGCTCAAGGCCTGGGGCGAGCGCAACGACGTGCCGGTCATGGCGCAGGGGCAGGGCGCGGACTCGGCCGCGGTGGTGTTCGACGCGCTGCAGTCGGCGAAGGCCAGGGGCACCGACGTGCTGATCGCCGATACGGCCGGGCGGCTGCACACCCAGGAACACCTCATGGCCGAGCTCGGCAAGATCCGCCGCGTCATGGCCAAGGTCGACCCCGAGGCGCCGCACGAGGTCATGCTGGTCGTCGATGCCGGAACCGGCCAGAACGCGCTGGTGCAGGCCAGGCAGTTCAACGAGGCGGTGCAGCTGACCGGCATCACCGTGACCAAGCTCGACGGCACCGCCCGCGGCGGAGTCGTGTTCGCGATCGCCGAGGCAATGGGCATCCCGATCCGCTTCATCGGCGTCGGCGAGCGCGCCGTGGACCTTCGACCCTTCGATGCGGGAACGTTCGTGCACGCGGTGCTTCCGGTGGAATGAGCTCCTGCATTCTCGAAGGGGAAGCCCGGGATCCCTGCACCGCCCGTCCGGCTTCAAAAGAGATGCGGCGAAGACCGGACTGACTGGTTCCAGACATGACGACAGCCGTGATCATCAATGTCGATACCTATCCGGTCACGGCGCTGGCGGTCCTGAGCCTGCGTGCACGAACCGAGCTCCCGATCCTGCTCGTCGATTGCAGCCGCAGGGCTTCGGAGCGCAAACGGGCCCGCGCACTTGCCGGACATCTCGGCATCGATTACCGCCGGCAACCGCTGGCAAGCCACGGTCGGACGCTGGACAGGCTGTTCGAATCGGTCGAAGACGACAAGTTGCTGCTGATGGACAGCGACGCCGAACTGCTCGACGCGTCGGTCGTCACGCGGATGGCCGCGGAGCTGGAGCGACCTGACGTCTACGGAGCCGGATTCATGCAGAAGACGGACTGGATGGTCGACCAGCGGATGCCGTGGGGGCTGTATCGGGAGCGGATGTGGTTGCCTTTCTGTCTGCTTCGGGTCGCACCGATCCGGGAAGTGCTGGCCGCGGGCGGCACCTTCGATCATTTCACGATATACAACGACCTCCCGGGCTTTCCGCGGATTTCCCGGATGCTGGCGCTTCGGGGTCGCCTGCCCGGCGGCGACCGCATGAGGCTGCGCATGCTGGATCACTATCGGCGGTCATACGACGGCGAGCGCCCTTCGATCGTGCACTGGGATACCGGTGCCGCCGTGCACGCACGTCTGACCTCCGGTGGTTGGTCGTTCGGGTCGCTGGAGTGGTCGCTGCAGCGACGCTGCGTGACGCATCACCACGGGGTTACTCGGAACGCATTGAACTGGTTCGACACCAACTCGAGCTCGCGTCGCCGAACCCTCGCCTGGGCGCGGCGAAGGCTCGACAAACAATGGGGAGCCGGGTTGCCGGCCGCCCTGCGCAGGTGATATACGCTCTCGAGATGGAGAAGGTCCCATGACCGGTTTCGCCAGCCGGATTCTCCAGTGGTGGGAGACGCACGGCCGCCACGATCTGCCCTGGCAGCACCCACGCACCCCCTACCGCGTATGGATCTCCGAGATCATGCTGCAGCAGACGAGGGTCGAGGCCGTGACGGGCTACTTCCAGCGGTTCATGGACCGGTTCCCGGACGTCGAAACGCTCGCCTCCGCCGACCTGGACGAGGTCCTGGCGCTGTGGTCCGGGCTCGGCTACTACGCGCGCGCCCGGAACCTGCACGCCGCGGCCCGGATGATCATCGAAGAGTCCGGGGGCAGGTTCCCGTCGGACGTCGACGAACTCGAGCGCCTGCCTGGCGTCGGCCGATCCACGGCCGCGGCGATCCGGGCCCAGGGATTCGACCGGCGCGCGGCCATTCTCGACGGCAACGTCAAGCGGGTGATCGCCCGGCACGCCGGAATCGAGGGCTGGCCAGGCCGGACGGCCGTCGCGCGCGCGATGTGGGCCGAATCCGAGGCGCGCACGCCCGCCGATCGCGCGGCGGACTACACGCAGGCCATCATGGACCTGGGCGCGACGCTGTGCACGCCGAAAAGGCCGGGCTGCGATGCGTGCCCGGTCGCCACGGACTGCGTCGCGCGGAACGAGGATCGGCAACACGAGCTGCCCACGCCCAGGCCGCGCAGGCAGGTTCCCGAACGGGTCCAGCGCTACGTGCTCGTGCGCGACGGCAATTACCGCGTCCTGCTCGAACGCCGTCCGCCGGCCGGCATCTGGGGCGGACTCTGGTGCGTGCCCGAAGCGGGCGCTGTTCGCTTCGACGAAGTCGAGACGCTTCAGGCTCCGCCGCCGCTGAAGCACGCTTTCACGCACTTCCGGCTCGTTATGCATTTCGACCACGTTCGGGTGACGGAGCCGCTTGCGGCTTCGGTGACCGAAGGCGGGACCGTGGCGTGGTTCACTCCAGACGAGGCGCTGGCGGCCGGGCTGCCGCGCCCGGTTCGCACGCTGATCGAGGAACTGGACGCGCCCGTTCAGCGCTCGCTGGACGAGGCGAGTTCCCGGTAGGCGACATCCAGGCGGTCGACCTCGGCGCGCAATCGGTCCAGCGAGCCGGTGTTGACCACGACGTCGTCGGCGCGGGCCAGCCGCTCGTCGCGGTCGGCCTGGGCCCGGAGCGCGGCCTCGGCGTCGTCGCGGTCGACGCCGTCGCGGGCCGTCAATCGCTCGATCTGCACCGATTCGGGCACGTCGACGACCAGCACGCGGTCGGCGTCGCCGAACAAGCCCGATTCGACGAGCAGCGGCACGACGAGAACGGCATACGGGGCGTCGAGTCCGGCAATGCGGCGCTCGGCCTCGGCGGCGATGCGCGGATGCAGGATGCGCTCCAGGCGGTTTCTTGCTCCGGAATCGTCGAAGATGCGCCGGCGCAGCGCGGCGCGGTCCAGCGACTCGCCGTCCAGCACCTCGCGTCCGAACTCCCGCTCGATCTCGGCCAGTCCCTCGCTGCCCGGTTCGACGACCGCGCGCGCGATCACGTCGGTGTCGATGACCGGCGCGCCGAGTTCGGCGAAGCGGTCGGACACCGCTGTCTTGCCGCTGGCGATGCCCCCGGTCAGCGCCACCACCATTGTCGGTTTCGTGCGGTCGTTCATTCCGGTTCCGATCTCGATGGTTTTTGCGATGGTATCCGAGCGCACGAAAGCGCATTAGGCCGGTGGTCGGTCGAAGCGAGTCGTTTCGTCTCGAAAAGCGAATGACAGGAAGAACACGAGGCAGGCACGAAGAGCACGAAGTCACTGTCGTTCGGGTTCTCTTCGTGACCTTCGTGCCTTCTTCGTGCCCTTCGTGATTCCGCCTTTCCGGAAAGTCCGCTACCCCGTGCCAGGGCCTGGACGACGGAAGCGACAAGCCTCGCGGCCGGGGCTGCATCCGGAACCGGTAACCGCAACAACCCAGCGTCCCGCGTCGGCCGAGCGATTACCATAGCGGCCATGAGATCCAGGCCTGCTTGCATCCCAACCGTCTGCGCCGTTCTACTCGCGGCGCTGCTCGCCGCGTGCGCGGCACCACCCCCGACGCCCGGCCCCGGCGAGGATCGCGTCGTCGTCGAACGCGTGCGCGCGCCTTCCGGCGGTGACGGGGAGGAATTGCAGGTCTACGGCGTGCGCAACCCCGCGGTGGTGGCCCTGTCGCGCGATGCCCGTGCCGCCGAGGACGACGGCGACCTGCAGCGCGCCGAGATGCTGCTCGAGCGCGCGCTGAGGATCGAGGGCCGGGATCCGGCCGTGCTGCAGCAGATGGCCGAGATCCAGCTCGCCCAGGGGCGGCTGGACCAGGCGCGCAATTTCGCGCAGCGCTCGTACGAACTCGGCCCGCAGGTGGGCGAGATCTGCAAGCGCAGCCTGCGCACGTTGATCGTCGTCAACGAGCGCGCCGCGCAGTGGGAACGCGCCCACCGCGCACGGGAGTTGCTCGACGACTGCCGCGTCGCGCCGCCAGAGCGGTTCTGATCGGTTGGACGGCCTGGCCGAACAGTTCGACGCCGACGGGCGCCTCGCCGGGCTGCTCGACGACTTCCAGCCCCGTCCCGGTCAGCGCAGGCTGGCCGCGACCATCGCCGATTGTCTCCGGACCGGCACCGACCTCGTCGCCGAGGCGGCGACCGGCACCGGCAAGACGCTGGCCTACCTGCTCCCGGCGCTGGAAAACAGCGAGCGCGTCATCATCTCCACCGGCACGCTGAACCTGCAGGACCAGCTGTTCGGCCGCGACCTGCCGCTGGCGCTGAAGGCCTCGGGCGCGGAGCGCTCGGTCGCGCTGCTCAAGGGCCGTGCGAACTACCTATGTCCCCAGCGCATGGACCGCGCCGACGATGCGCCGGACGGGCTGGACGCCGAGACCGGCGAGCACCTGGACATGGTGCGACGCTGGGCGCGGTTGACGACCACCGGCGAGATCCGCGAGCTGGCCGGCATTCCCGAGCGCGCGCGCATCTGGCCGATGGTGACCTCGACGGTGGACAACTGCCTTGGCTCGGACTGCCCCCGCATCAACGACTGCCCCGTGCTCAAGGCCCGCCGCCGGGCCCAGGACGCCGACGTCGTCGTCGTCAATCATCACCTGCTGTTCGCCGACCTGGCATTGAAACAGACCGGTTTCGGCGAGGTGCTGCCCGGCGCCGACGCCATCATCGTCGACGAGGCCCACCAGGTTCCCGACGTCGCGACGCGCTTCTTCTCCCGCAGCGTGACGGCCTGGCAGGTCCGTGATCTAGCGCGCGACACGCTGGCCGCCACCGCCGATGCGCCCGGCGCACTGAAGCAGCTGCGCGAGCCGGTCGATGCGCTGGAGTCGCGGCTGGCGCAGCTGGGAAGCCGCGCCCACAACCTCCCTCCGCGCGGCGACTGGCGCCGGCTGGCCCCGCTGTCCGGCGAACTCGAGGCGCTGCTGGAATCGCTGCAGTCCCTGGCCGAAGCGACCGAGCCGCTGCAGTCGCAGACGCGCGAACTCGCCGCGTGCCACGACCGGGCCGCGGCGCTGGCCGAAACGCTGGCCGCGCTGCTTGCCGGTGACGGCGAGAAAGGGGTTCGCTGGTTCACGTGCCGACGCGGCCGGCTTTCGCTGACGCTCACGCCGCTGGACATCGCCGAACCGTTCGCGCAGCTCCGCGCGGAGCTGCCGTCGACCTGGATCATGACGTCGGCCACGCTGGCGGTCAACGGCGATTTCGGCCACTTCACGAAGCGCCTGGGGCTGGAGTCGCCGGCCACGGAACTGATCGAAAGCCCCTTCGACTACCGTGAGCAGACCCGGCTCTGGCTGCCGGAAGGTCTGCCCGAGCCCGGCGATCCCGAGCACACCGCGCGGCTGCTGGAGCGCGTGCGACCGCTGCTGGATGCCAGCCGCGGGCGCGCTTTCCTGCTGTTCACGGCCCACCGGGCACTGAACCGAGCCGCCGACTGGCTGCGCGCCCACACCGACTTCCGGCTGCTGATTCAGGAGCAGGCGCCCCGCGACGTGCTGCTGGAGGAGTTCCGGGCGCGCCCCGGCAGCCTGCTGCTGGGGGCCGCGAGCTTCTGGGAGGGCGTCGACGTGCGCGGCGAGGCGCTGTCGGTGGTCGTCATCGACAAGCTGCCGTTCGCATCTCCGGACGACCCGGTGCTGTCGGCGACCATACGGGCCGTGCGCGAGGCCGGCGGCAACCCGTTCGCCGAGCTCCAGATACCCGCCGCGGTGCTCGCGCTGAAGCAGGGGGCCGGCCGGCTCATACGGCACGCCGCCGATCGCGGCGTACTCGTGCTCGGGGATCCGCGGATCACGACGAAGGGCTATGGCCGCATCTTCCTCGACAGCCTTCCGCCCATGCCTCGCTGCGGCGGTGCGGACGAGGCCGCTGCTTTCGTCCGGGGCGCGCAATGAATCGCCTTGCCATCGAAACCGCTACCGAGGCGTGTTCGGTCGCCCTGGTCGCGGGCGAACGGTGCATCGAACGCAGTGAAACGGCGCCGCGCATCCACGCCCGCGTGCTGGTCCCCTGGGTCGAATCGCTGCTGTCGGAAGCGGGGCTGGACTACGCCGATCTCGAGTCGGTGGCCGTGGATCGCGGACCCGGCGGCTTCACCAGCCTCCGGCTGGGCCTGGGCGTCGCGCAGGGCATCGCGCTGGCGCACGCGCTTCCGGCACACCCGGTCTCGAGCCTGGCGGCGCTCGCGCAGGTCGCCCGCCGTTCGTCGAAGGCCGACCGGATACTCGCGGCGATGGATGCGCGCATGGGCGAAATCTACGCCGGCTGGTTCGAGTTCGATGGGAACCGTCCCCGGCAGGTCGGAGACGAGTGGCTGGGCGCCCCGTCGGAGCTGCACGATCGCTTCGACGGACCTTGTCACGGCGCCGGCAGCGCGTTCGCGCAGTACGACGAGGTGCTGCGCGAGCGGCTCGGGGAACGGCTGGCGTCGGTGGACGCGTCGGCGGCGCCGACCGCGACGGCGGTCGCCACGCTCGCCGACGGGGTGGAGCCCGTCGAGGCCCATCGGCTGGAGCCGGTCTACCTGCGGGATCGAGTGACGGGGTAGCACCTCGGCAAAGGTGCGCAAGAACAATCCGACAAAGGGCTTGCTCAGCGCTGCTCTAATCGGACAAGAATCGATTCCGCCGCTCGCTGCGCGAGCTGACGAAACGAGGTTTGGCCGAGGATCACGGCCGATTCAATCCCGATCCGAATCATGGCGGCGTTCGTCGCCGCGTCCGACTTCCTCGACCACGCGTCCCTCCGGCCCGTCGGCCCAGATGCGCAGCGGCCGGTTTCCCTGCATCAGCAGCCCGCCGGGCATCCGGCTGCGGCCGTCCGGGCAGAAGTCGAAGCGGTAGCGGCGCACCAGCGTCCAACCGAATCCGCCGCGCACCGGCGCGCGCGACTGGATGCTGACGGTCTGGTCCAGAAGCTGCCAGTCCTGTCGCCGGCAGAACGTGCGAGCGACGTTGCGCGCCCGGTCCAGCGCCTGGACCGATGCGTGCCACCACAGCGCGATCGCACCCAGCAGCAGAAGCGCCGGAATCACGGGGGCCGAAGCGCCGTTCACGCGGGCCGCTGCAGGAGGACGTAGACGGCGCCGGTTCCGCCGTCTGTCGGCGGCGCGGACGCGAACGCCAGCACGCGCGGGTGCCTGCTGAGGACGCGCGCGGTCAGCGTCTTCAGCCGGGGCCCGCCCGGGCCGGATCGAAGCCCCTTGCCGTGGATGATCTTGACCAGCCGCCGGTTCGAAACCAGTGCTTCTTCGAGAAAGGTGCGGATGGAGCGGGTGGCGGCCTCGGTGTTCATCTGGTGGAGATCGATCTCGTCCTGGACGCTCCAATGGCCGCGGCGCAGCCGGGTCAGTACGCGCTTCTGCAATCCGGGTCGCAACCAGAGCAGTTCTTCGCCGCTCTCCAGGCCGTGTTCGAACGGACGGCTTTCGGCCAGTTCCGAAACGACCTGCCGCTCGTCTTCCTCGCGCATCCGGGGCGTCGCGTCGGGCCGGCGTGCCGGCGGTTCGACGCGGGTGGACCGAACGCGCTTGACAGGCCCGACGCTTTCCCGGAACAGCTCGAGATCCTCCTTGTCGTCGTCCATCGGAAATCTCCCGCGGCGCGGACCCGAATCGGAGCCGCTCTGCGCACCTGCAGGCATTATAGTGACCGCCTGCGAACGAAGGGTCCGGCCACGGGAGCCGAAAGGGCACGATGCACATCCTGATCAGCAACGACGACGGGCTCCACGCAACCGGCATCCGCCATCTCGCCGAGCGCATTCGCGAACTGGTCGACCGCGTGACGCTGGTCGCCCCCGACCGCGACCGCTCCGGTGCGAGCAACTCGCTGACGCTGGACCAGCCGATCCGCGTCGAGGAGCGCGCCGAAGACGTCTTCAAGGTCTTCGGGACGCCGACCGACTGCGTTCACATCGGCATTACCGGCCTTCTTAGCGACGAGCCCGACATGGTGATCTCCGGTATCAATGCCGGCGCCAATCTCGGCGACGACGTGCTGTACTCCGGAACGGTCGCGGCGGCCATGGAGGGACGTTTCCTGGGGCTGCCCGCGATGGCGGTCTCGCTGGCCTACGATTTCGACCGCTCCGGTCCCAATCACTTCGAGACCGCGGCACGCGCGGCCGGCATTCTGATGACCCGGCTCATGGAAGAGCCGCTGCCGGCCGACACGATTCTCAACGTCAACGTGCCCGACCGCCACTGGTCCGACATCCGGGGCTTCGAGACGACCCGCCTGGGTCATCGGCACCGCTCGGAGGACGTGATCCCGCTGGAGGATCCGCGCGGTCGACAGTTCTACTGGATCGGCGCGCCGGGCGGGGAGCAGGACAACGGACCCGGCACCGACTTCAACGCCATCCGGCGCGGTTACGTCTCGGTCTCGCCCATTCACGTCGACCTGACCCGATACCAGGCGCTGGATCAGGTCGGCCAGTGGGTGCAGCAGATCTCACACGACGAGGAACAGGAATGAAGGCCCGCCGATGAACGCGGAACGAATCGCAAGGGGAATCGGCATGACGTCGGAGCGCACGCGCCGGCGACTGGTCGAGAAGCTGCGGGAGCAGGGCATCGACGACGATCGCGTTCTGCGCGCGATGATGGAAACGCCGCGCCACCTGTTCGTCGACGAGGCATTGTCGAGCCGTGCCTACGAGAACAGCGCGCTGCCGATCGGTCGCGGCCAGACGATCTCGCAGCCTCTGGTGGTCGCGATGATGACCGAAGCGGCGCTGGGTGCATCGGGCCACGAGAAGGCGCTGGAGATCGGCACCGGTTCCGGCTACCAGGCCGCGGTGCTCGCGCAGGTATTCGACCAGGTGTTTTCCACCGAGCGCATCGGTGAACTCGCACGCATCGCCCGCCAGCGTCTGCACCATGCCCGCGTGCGCAATGTCTACTCCCGCCATGCCGACGGCCTGGAGGGCTGGCCGGGACAGGCGCCCTTCGACGCCATCGTCGTGACCGCCGGCGGCGACATTCCCGATGCGTTGTTCGAGCAGTTGCGCGATGGCGGGGTGCTCGTCGCGCCGGTGAAGGAGTCATCGGGGATGCAGCAGCTGGTGCGCTACACGCGCAGCGGCGACGAATTCGAACGCGAGGAACTCGGCGGCGTGAGCTTCGTGCCGCTGGTCGAAGGACTGGACTGACACCGTGTTCCGGAGGTTGTACGACCGCGTGCTGACCTGGTCCGGCCATCCCCATGCAACGCGCTACCTCGTCGGTCTGAGTTTTGCCGAGGCCACGTTCTTTCCGGTGCCGCCCGACGTCATGCTTGCGCCCATGGTGCTGGCCGACCGTGCGCGCGCGTGGTCGCTGGCGCTCCTGACGACGGTCGCATCGGTGGCCGGCGGGCTCGTGGGCTACGTCATCGGCTGGCTCGGCCTCGAACTCATCTACCCGCTGATCGCGCGGGTCGGCTACGAGCACTACTATCTCGAAGCCGTCGAGGCGTTCCGGGAATACGGGATCTGGTTCGTCATCGTGGCCGGCTTCACGCCCATCCCGTTCAAGATCATCACGATCGCGGGGGGCGCGCTGCTGATGCCGTTGCCCGGCTTCGTGATCGGCAGCCTGGTCGGCCGCGGCGCTCGCTTCTTCCTGGTCGCCGGGCTGGTCTGGTCCGGCGGGCCGCGCATGGCCGAACGCCTGCGCGGCTGGGTGGACGCGATCGGCTGGTCGGTCGTGGCACTGATCGTGATCGCAGCGGCGGTCTACTGGATGCGATGAGCGGGGACCGTATCAATACCGCGCAGCACGCGGCCGCCCTGGCGGTCGCCGTCGTGCTGGCGGTGATGCTGTCCGGATGCGGCGCGCCCGGCCCGCTGATCTCCGAACAGCGTTCGTCGAGCCACGAATCGCGGCCGCCTCCGGCGCCCACGGTCTATCGCGTGCAGCGCGGCGATACGCTGTATTCGATCGCGTTCCGCTACGGCCTGGACTGGCGGCGCGTGGCAGCGTGGAACGACATCGGGGCGCCGTTCACCATTCATGCCGGCGACTGGATCCGGCTCAAGCCGCGACCGGACATGCGGCCTGCCGTAGCGGCCGGCCGATCGCCCAGTCAACCGGCCGATCAACCGGCCGATCAACCGGCCGAAGACCCGCCGACCCCTGCAGCACCCGGGAGGCCGGTCGAGAACCCGCCGGCCGAATCGGGCGGTGCCTCGCCGACCCCGGCCGCGTCCGAAACCCCGACCCGTCCGGCCCCCGAGCCCGATGCATCGGTTGCCGAAACGGTCCGCGTGCCCGACGCGGCCTCGCGCCGGGTGGCCGGAATCGATTGGCGCTGGCCGACCAGCGGCCGCCTCGCGAGGCGCTTCGACGCCGGGGCGACCCGCAAGGGCATCCTGATCGCGGGCGAGGGCGGCCAGCCCGTGCGTGCGGCCGCGACCGGCGAGGTGGTCTACAGCGGGAGCGGGCTGATCGGTTACGGGGAACTCGTGATCATCAAGCATTCGGCCAGCATGCTGTCGGCCTACGCGCACAACCGCGAACGGGTTGTCGGTGAGGGGGACCGGGTACGTGCCGGCCAGACGATCGGACGCATGGGCCGCAACGAGCGCGACGAAACGGTCCTGCACTTCGAGATACGGCGCGACGGCAAGCCCGTGGATCCGTCCGACTATCTTCCCTCGCGCTGACCCGGCGCCGGCTCCCAGATCAGCGCGGCCAGCACCCGCCGCTCCTCGCTGGCGAGCACGTTGAAGGTCCGCGCCGCGGCATCCAGCGTCATCACCTCGACGCCGATGTTGCGCCGCAACAACTCGATGCGGATCTCCTGCGAGGGGAAGCGCAGCGTGCGCCCCGAGGCGAGCAGGACGACTTCGGGGTCGCGTTCGATGATGGGCTGCAGGTCGTCCTGCGACAACGCATCGACATCGGGCACCGGCCATAAGGAGACGCCGTTTTCGGGTTCCAGCAGCAGGCTCTCGCTGTAGTCGGTATCGACGATCCGGATCGATTCGGGCCCCAGCGAGCGGATGAAGTAGCGCGAATCCGGCGTATGTTCGGTCAGCTGCATCAGTCCAGCGCGATTCGCGGATTGTCGGGGTTGCGTCGAAACAGCAGGGCCACCTGGCCGATGCTCTGGACGAGCTGGGCACCGGTGCGTTCGACGATCCGGCCGGCCCATTCCCGCCGGGCCGAGCGCTCGCCGCGCAGCTTGATCTTGACCAGTTCGTGGGCGTCCAGCGCCGTTTCGATCTCCGCCATGACGTTGTCGGTCAGCCCCTTGTCGGCGACGATGACAACCGGCGAGAGGTCGTGGCCGAGGCCACGGAGCCGGCGGATCTGGGCGTTGTTCAGAGACATTGTTGCAGGGGAGCTTGGAAAGAACGCAGGATACCATCCGCCCGTCGATCCGCCGGCGCGGTTGAGGCCGCGCCAGCGCGTATTCGCGGATGCGATAATGTCGGGCGCAACCGTCCCGGTGACGCATCGATGAGCTCCAACCGCTGGCTGTCCCGCCAGGCAGCCGATCCCTACGTCCGCAAGGCGCGCGAGCACGGCTATCGCGCGCGTGCGGCGTTCAAGCTTCTCGAGCTCGATGCCAAGGATCGCTTCCTGAAGCCGGGCCAGCGGGTCGTCGATCTCGGCGCGGCACCGGGAAGCTGGTCGCAGGTGGCCGCCGAGCGCGTCGGCGGCGCCGGTCGGGTCGTCGCGCTCGACGTGCTGCCCATGGACGACCTCCCCGGCGTCGAGTTCATCCAGGGCGATTTCCGCGAGGATGAAGTGCTCGCGGAGCTGGAGACTCTCGTGGGGCGGCGCGTCGACCTTGTGCTGTCGGACATGGCCCCCAATATTTCGGGCATTGCCGCGAGCGATCAGGCACGCAGCATGGACCTCGCCGAACTGGCGCTGGAATTCGCCGGTGAATGGCTGGAGCCTCGCGGCGTTTTCGTTGTCAAACTCTTCCAGGGCGAAGGGTTCGACCGCTTCGTCGCCGACGCGCGGAGGGTCTTTGGCAACGTGCGGCTGCGCAAGCCCGAGGCATCGCGCAAGGAAAGCCGTGAAATCTACCTGGTCGCCGATTCACGGCGTTCCATGTAGAGTACGGGGTACGAGCCGGTCAGTACCGGCCGGCAACGCAGATCAGGAGCAGATTTTTGAGCCAGTTCGCAAAGAATTTACTGTTGTGGATCATCGTGGCGATGGTGCTGATGAGCATTTTCCAGCACTACGCCGAGACCGAGGCGCCCGCGCAGGAAATGCAGTATTCGCAGTTCCTCGAAGCCGTGCGCAACGGCCAGGTCGAATCGGTGCGGATCCAGGCGACTTCCGGCGGCAAGCGCATCACCGGTCAGACGGCCAACGGGCAGGAATTCAGCGTGTTCGCGCCGCCGGACGACAGCGGCCTGTATTCGGACCTGCTCGACAACGGCGTCGAGATCGACGGTGTTCCGCCCGAGGGCCGGTCGATCCTGGTCGACATCCTGATCAGCCTGCTGCCGGTGCTGCTGCTGGTGTTCCTGTTCGTCTACTTCATGCGCCAGATGCAGGGCGGCGTCGGCGGTCGCGGCGGCGCGATGAGCTTCGGCAAGTCGCGCGCCAAGCTGCAGGGAGAGGACCAGGTCAAGGTGACGTTCTCCGACGTCGCGGGCGTCGAGGAAGCCAAGGACGAAGTCGTCGAACTGGTCGAGTTCCTGAAGAACCCCGGCAAGTTCCAGCGCCTCGGCGGGAACATTCCCAAGGGCGTTCTGATGGTCGGCCCGCCCGGCACCGGCAAGACGCTGCTGGCCCGTGCAATCGCCGGCGAAGCCCAGGTCCCGTTCTTCTCGATTTCGGGATCGGACTTCGTCGAGATGTTCGTCGGCGTCGGCGCCTCGCGCGTTCGCGACATGTTCGAAACGGCGAAGAAGCACGCGCCGTGCATCATCTTCATCGACGAACTCGACGCCGTCGGCCGTCATCGCGGCGCCGGCCTGGGCGGGGGACACGACGAGCGGGAACAGACGCTGAACCAGCTGCTGGTCGAGATGGATGGTTTCGAGGGTCACGAAGGCATCATCATGATCGCGGCGACCAACCGTCCGGACGTGCTCGACCCCGCGCTGCTCCGTCCGGGACGCTTCGATCGCCAGGTCGTCGTTCCGTTGCCGGATCTCAAGGGACGCGAGCAGATTCTTCGCGTTCACATGAAGAAGATTCCCGTCGACGACAGCGTCGATGCGCGCGTGATCGCGCGCGGCTCGCCGGGCTTTTCCGGCGCGGACCTCGCCAACCTCGTCAACGAGGCGGCGCTGTTCGCCGCGCGCGAGGATTCGAAATCGGTCACGCAGGACCATTTCGACCGCGCCAAGGACAAGATCATGATGGGCGCCGAGCGCAAGTCCATGGTCATGAGCGAGGACGACAAGCGCTTGACTGCCTACCACGAGGCCGGGCACGCCATCGTCGGCCGCATCGTTCCGGACCACGACCCTGTCTACAAGGTCACGATCATTCCGCGCGGCCGCGCCCTTGGCGTGACGATGTTCCTCCCAGAGGAGGACAAGTACAGCCAGACCAAGACCGAACTGGAGTCGCAACTCGCCAGCCTGTTCGGTGGCCGGGTCGCCGAGGAACTGATCTACGGCAGCGAGAAGGTCACCACGGGCGCGAGCAACGATATCGAACGCGCAACGGCGATCGCGCGCAGCATGGTGTCCAAGTGGGGGCTGTCGGAAGCCCTGGGGCCACTGTCCTACGATGAGAACGAGGACGAGGTGTTCCTGGGCCGCTCGGTCACGCAGCACAAGAGCGTCTCCGACGAAACGCACCGGATGATCGACAAGGAAGTGCGCAAGATCATCGACAATGCCTACGAACGCGCGCGCTCCATCCTGACCGACCACGATCGGCAGCTGCACCTGATGGCCGATGCGCTGATGCAGTACGAGACCATCGACGCGCGCCAGATCGATCAGATCATGGGCGGGGACGAGCCCGATCCGCCCGATGGCTGGAACGATGGCGACAAGCCTCCGAAGACGCCCGGTTCGGGCACGGCCGTCAGCGATGGCCCGGAACCGGAGGGCTCTCCGGCCTCAGGCTGATCACTCCGGATCGCGCAGCCAGCCGATCTCGGCTGCGGTTCCGGGTCCGACCACGACGCGGGGGCGGGGGGGGGGGGGGGGGG
>JBPRGD010000167.1:0-2494 GCA_051428125.1 Candidatus Wenzhouxiangella sp. M2_3B_020 | reverse complement strand
GCCCCGGTCGGCTTGGCCTTCGTTCGCGGCGTTGCCGGAATCGCCCGCATCGGCGTTGCCGTCGCCTTCCAGCGCTTCCCGCGCGCGTTCCAGCGGGCCGGGGGAGGGTTCGTCTTCCTGGCTGCCGCCGCCGATCTGTACCGGGGTCGCGGCTCCGAGGTTGGTCGAAGGCGCCATCGCGGCCACGTGACTGGCGTAGAGGATGTAAGTCCCCGCGCTGGCCGCGCGGGATCCGGGAGGCGCGACCCAGGTCACCACCGGGACGCGGGCGCCGAGGATCTCGCGGATGATGTCGCGCATCGACGCATCCAGTCCGCCGGGGGTGTTCATCCGCAATACGACCAGTTGGGCCTGCTCCGACTCGGCGCGCTCGATGCCGCGGACGATGAAGTCGCGGGTTGCCGGGCCGATGGCGTCGTCGACGGTCAGCACATACGCCTTGCCGGCGCCGCCGCCGATCTCCTGGGCGGGTGCATGACCGGCCAGCGCGAGGAGCGCCAACAGGACCATCCACAGAATGTCGTGCCTCATCCGCCGGCCGGCCGGCGCGTCGTCATGCGGGAATTGTCGGCGCATGTCGTTCATTCATTCCAGAGCATATTCGATCGTCGTGACGACGCGCACGTGCTTGACGTGGGGCGAATTCGGATCCCGCTCGCTGATCGAGAAGTATCCCTGGCGCGCACGCCGGATGGCGCCGACGCTGCTCCCGGAGTCCTCGGCGAACTGGCGTGCGGCGCGCCGGGCATCGGCCGTCGCCTCGGCGATCATTCCGGGCTTGATCTCTTCCAGGGCGGTGAACAGGAATTCCGATCTGCCGCCCCGGTCGGGGCTCAAGGATACGCCCTGGCTGATCAGTTCGGCCGCCTCTCCCATGGCTTGCCGGACCGCCTTTATCCTCGTGCTGCGCAGCGTGAGCGTGCGTTCGGCGACATAGCGCGGCGCCGGCCTGGCGCCCGGGTTGCCGTGCAGCCACCGGTCCGTGACCCGTGGCGGGCCGAGGCTGAATTCGCCATCGGAAAAGCCGTTGAGCTTGAGGAACGCGACCACGGACTCGTCGTTGCGGTCGATGCCGGCGCGCAGCGCTTCCAGGCTATCGGCGCTGAGCGCGTAGCTGATCGGCCAGATCGCCACGTCGGCCGGCACCTCGCGCTCGGCCAGTCCCTTGACCTCGACGAAACGTTCCGGGTCGGCGGCGCTCCCGATGGCGCCGGCAACCAGCAGTGCAGCGATGACCAGCCCCGACGCGAGGATGGTCGCCGAGACCTGCAGCGAGTTGCGATCCATGACGCGTTCCACGAACGAAGCCTTTCGCCAGACTACAGTGTCGTAGACTCCGAAGCCAGTGAAGCGGGATCGGATGAAGATCCTCCGCTGCCGACCCCCGAAGATACGAATCGAACATGTGCCTGATCGCGTTCCGATGGCAGCCCGATTCCGACCGGCCGTTGATCCTGGCCGCCAACCGGGACGAGTTCCACGAGCGTCCGACGCGTGCGATGGCGTGGTGGCGATGGCCGGACGGCCCGCTGGCCGGCTTCGACGAACAGGCCGGCGGCACCTGGCTGGCCGCGGAGCGCACGGGCCGATTCGCGGCGATCACCAACTTCCGGGATCCCGATGCCGGACGAGGCGCCCGCTCGCGCGGCGAGCTGGCGGTGAAATGGCTCAACAGCGGATCGTCGGCGGCGACGTTCGCCGATGCGGTGCGGGCGCGACGCTCGCTATACGGGCCGTTCACGCTGGTGTTCGGCTCATGCGATGAGATGTGGTCGGTGGGCACGCACGCCGAGCCGGCGGCGATCGAACCGGGCACCCATGCGTTGTCCAATCATCTTCTCGATACGCCGTGGCCCAAATCGATTCGCGCGGTACGCCGTCTCGAAGACTGGATCGCGCGCGAGGAAGCCGGGATCGACGGCTTGCTGGATCTCCTGGACGATACGGAGCCTGCAGCCGCCGGAGAACTCCCCGACACCGGCGTTGGCGAATCGCTGGAATCGATGCTTTCGGCACCGTTCATCGTCAGCGAGCGCTACGGCACGCGCTCGTCTTCGGCACTGCTGCTGTCGGATACGGTCACGATGGCCGAGCGCACGTTCGACCCCGCGGGCGAACCCTACGGCGAGCGCGTGTTCACATGGCGCCGCGGGGGTGCGGCCTAGCGCCGTTACCGGCCCGCGGAGGGCCCGACCTCCAGCTTGCGATGCGTGCTCGTAATGCCGACGGCGGCAAGCAAAAAAAAGCCCCGCACATCGGCGAGGCTTGCTTCATTTCGCACTGAAGCGTTCGACTTCAGACGGGCGTGACGTTCGCTGCCTGCGGTCCCTTGGGGCCTTCCTGAAGTTCGAACTCCACCTTCTGGCCTTCAGCCAGCGACTTGAAGCCGGAGCCGTTGATCGCGCTGAAATGCACGAAAACGTCCGAGCCGCCGTCGTCCTGGGAAATGAAACCGAAACCCTTGGCGTCGTTGAACCACTTCACGGTACCTGTT
>JBPRGD010000166.1:0-12879 GCA_051428125.1 Candidatus Wenzhouxiangella sp. M2_3B_020 | reverse complement strand
TGTTCGAGCGCGCGAAGGCGCGGATTCCCGGCGGCGTGAATTCGCCGGTGCGGGCGTTCTCCGGCGTCGGCGGCGAGCCGCTGTTCTTCGAGCGCGCCGAGGGCGCGAGCATCTTCGACGTCGACGGCAAGCGCTACATCGATTACATCGGTTCGTGGGGCCCGATGATCTGCGGGCACGCGCATCCGCACATCATCGAGGCGGTGCGGCGTGCCGCGGCCAACGGCCTGAGCTTCGGCACGCCCAGCCCCGGCGAGGTCACGATGGCCGAGCGGCTGTGCGAGCTGGTCCCGAGCCTGGACCGGGTGCGCATGGTCAATTCCGGCACCGAGGCGGCGATGAGCGCGCTGCGGCTGGCGCGCGCGGCGACCGGCCGGAATCGCTTCATCAAGTTCGAAGGCAACTACCACGGCCACGCCGACAGCTTCCTCGTCAAGGCCGGCAGCGGCGCGCAGACGCTGGGCGTGCCGACGTCGCCGGGCGTGCCGCCGGAACTCGCGGAGCTGACGCTGAACGCGCGCTACAACGACCTCGATTCGGTGCGCGAGCTGTTCGAGCGCTACCCGGACGAGATCGCCTGCGTCGCCGTCGAGCCGGTGGCCGGCAACATGAATTGCGTGCCGCCGGTGCCGGGATTCCTCGAGGGTCTTCGCGAGCTGTGCGACGAGTTCGGTGCCGCATTGCTGTTCGACGAGGTCATGACCGGCTTCCGGGTCGCGCTGGGCGGTGCGCAGGCGCTCTACGAGGTCACGCCGGACCTGAGCTGCTTCGGCAAGGTCATCGGCGCGGGCATGCCGGTGGGCGCGTTCGGCGGCAAGCTCGACTACATGCAGATGATCTCGCCCGAGGGCCCGGTCTACCAGGCCGGCACGCTGTCGGGCAACCCGGTTGCGATGGCCGCCGGCCTGGCCAACCTGGACCTGATCACCGAATCCGGGTTCTACGACCGGCTCTCGACGAACACGGCGCGGCTCGCAGAAGGAATCCAGGAGGCCGCCCGCTACGCCGGCGTGCCGATGGCGACCAGCGCGGTCGGCGGCATGTTCGGACTGTTCTTCACGGATCGTGAGCGGGTCGAGAACTTCGACCAGGCCGCGGCCTGCGACCTGGACGCGTTCAAGGGATTCTTCCACGCGATGCTGGACAACGGCGTCTATCTTGCGCCGTCGGCATTCGAGGCGGGCTTCGTATCCAGCGCGCACGGCGACGACGAGATCGACGAGACCATCGAAGCGGCCCGCAAGGCGTTCGCGAGCATCGGCGAGTAATCCGCCGGCGCAGCCCGCATGACCATCCCGTCGCGGACGGCGCCGCGACCTACGGCAAGGCCTTACTTCCGGATAGGTCGGCGCTGCCGATTGGCGGCTGATCCGATACAATTCGCGGCGAATTCGCCGCTCCCACGCTGGAATGCTCAGAGCGCGGCAATGGATGCTCAGGCAGCCTCCACCGCGGTGGGAGGAGCGATCTTCCGCAATGACTCAGGCTGGGTCATCGCGAGTTGGAACTCGCTCCTACGGAAGATCGGATCGGCGGTGAAGGTCGGGACCATGTGGGAGGCAGCTCCAGCTGCCGATTGGCGGCTGATCCGATACATTTCGCGGTGAATTCGCCGCTCCCACGGTGGAATGCTCCGAGCGCGGGAATGGATGCTCAGCCCGGCCCTTCGTCGACGAACAGGTCGGTGGCCAGTTCGTTGCCCGGCGAGACGGCGTACTGCTCGAAGTCGCTGACGCCGGCTTCGGACAGCACCTCATCGTCGATGAAGAAGTTGCCGGTAGTCTCGTCGGCGGGCCGGGTCAGGATCCGGTGCGCGGCGTCGGCCAGGATCTCGGGCTTGCGGCAGTTTTCCGGCTCGACCATGCCGCCCAGCATCGCCAGCGCAGCCGTCGCGATCACGGTTCTCGGCCACAGGGCGTTGACGGCGATGCGGTCGTCGCGGAACTCCTCGGCCATGCCCAGAACGCACATGCTCATGCCGTACTTGGCCATCGTGTAGGCCACGTGCGGTGCGAACCACTTCGATTTCATGTTCAGCGGCGGGGACAGATTTAGAATGTGGCCGTTGTCCGACTGCTTCAGGTATCGATGGGCCGCCTGGGAACAGACGAACGTGCCGCGGACGTTGACGCCGAACATCAGGTCGAAGCGCTTCATCGGCACTTCCGGGGTGGGCGCCAGGTAGATCGCCGAGGCGTTGTTGACCAGGATGTCGATGCCGCCGAAGCGTTGCGCGGTCTGCTCCATGGCGTCGGCGACCGCCTGCTCGTCGCGGATGTCGACTTTCAGCGGCAGTGCCTTGCCGCCGGCCTTTTCGACGGCCTCCGCCGCCGTGTGGATCGTGCCGGGCAGCTTGGGATGCGGACGGTCGGTCTTGGCCGCGATCGCGATATTGGCGCCGTCGGACGCCGCGCGCAGGGCGATGGCTTCGCCGATGCCGCGCGATGCGCCGGTGATGAAGAGGGTCTTTCCTGACAATGAAGTCATCGGTTGATTCCTTGCGACGTCGATTCCGTTCCGAGTGTAGCCGCTGCGGCGGGGCGTCCGGCGCCCACGGTCCAGCCACGCGGCCGAAGTCGGCGCGTTGAACGTACTCGACCTTCAATCGATGCTGGCCTGGGCGTCGGCGCATCCCGGCTGGCTGTTGCTGGCCGGCTTCCTGCTTGCGTTCCTCGAGGCGCTGGCACTCGTGGGCATCGTGCTGCCCGGCATCTTCATGCTGTTCGTGCTCGGCGCACTGGTCGGCTGGAATCCGCCCCAGCTGGCCATGCTGGGCACCGCCGTGATGGCCGGCGCGATCGCCGGCGACGGCGTGAGTTTCTGGCTGGGGCGCCGGTATCGCGACCGCCTGCGTACCGCCTGGCCGTTCGCGACGCGCGGCCACTGGCTGGACAATGCCGAGCAGTTCATTCACAGCCACGGCGGCAAGAGCGTGTTCATCGGCCGTTTCGTCGGCCCGCTGCGCCCGGTGGTTCCGCTGGTCGCCGGCTCCCTGGGCATGCCGGCGGCGATGTTCGTTCCGCGCATGCTCATCGCTTGCGCGATGTGGACACCGCTGATGCTGCTGCCCGGCGCGATCTTCGGTGAGTCGCTGGCGCTGGCCGCTGAGTTCGGCGGACGGCTGACGCTACTGCTGGCCGTCGTCGTGCTGGGCGGCTGGCTGCTGGTCTGGCTCGCCCGGACGGTCTACGAGGGTGCGGCCCGCAGGGCACCGTGGTGGCTGAAGAAGCTCGCCGTGTGGCTGCGTCGGCATCCCGTGCTGGGGCACTGGTTCGGCGCGCTGGTCGAGCCCGGTCGGCGCGAGATGCTGACGGTCGTCATTCTCGGGTTGCTGCTGGTCGCCTCGATCGCCGCGCTGTTCGCTGCGCTGCTGTTCGCGCCCTTGTCCAAGGAAGCCTGGGAAGCCGGCTTCGAACTGTCCGGCCTGGCGGCCAGCCTGCGCAGCCACTTCGCCGACCCGCTGTTCTTCGCGCTGATCCTGTCGACGTCGCGCCCGGTGCTGCTGGTGCTGATCGCCGTCACAACGCTGATCCTGCTGGTGCAGCGACGCTGGAACGCGCTCATCCACTGGCTGCTGGCCACGCTTGGCGGCGGCCTGCTGGCTCTTCTGCTCAACGCGCTGATGGGCGCGTTGCTCGGCCGGCCGGCGCAGGCCGGCACGGTCGGCGAGGTGCCCAACCTGCATTTCGTCCTCGCGGTGCTGGTCTTCGGCTTCGCGTCGCTGATCGTGGCGAAGGATTTCCGCCCGCGGCAGCGAAAATGGTTGTACCTGGTCACCATCCTGCTGCTGGCACTGATCGCGTTCGCCGACTTCTACCTCGCGCGCGCGACGCTCAACGGGCTGCTCTCGGCGCTGGCGCTCGGGCTTGGGTGGCTGGCGTTCACCGGCATCGGCTACCGGACGCGCGCCTCGACGTCGAAGCGCCCGGGCCTGTTGCTGGGTGCGTTCATCGTCTGCTGGGGCGTGGTCGCGGCGCTGTGGGTACCGGCGCAATATGGCGACTTCGCGCGCCACCACGAGCTGTCGCAGCCGCGCCGCACGGCCGGGGCGGGCGAGTGGTGGCTGGAAGCGTGGCGCCTGTTGCCCCGCCAACGCTCCCGGGTCGGCCCGGCTTCGACGCAGTGGTTCGATGCCCAGGTGGCGGTCGAGCGCGAGCGCTTCATGAGCGCGTTGCGCCGCGCCGGCTGGGGGCGGCCGCCTTCGCTGCGGCCGCGAACGCTGAGAACGTGGTTCGGCCCCCGGGTGCCGCTGGACGAACGGGTGCTGATGCCGCGCGACTTCGCCGGTCAACCCGAGGATGTGCTCGTTCGACGGGTGGAGCCGGAGGGCCGGATCATGGTGCTGCGGGCGTGGGATTCGGGCATGCGCCTGCAGCCGGGCGATGTGCCGGTGTGGCTGGTGCAGCTGCGCACGCTGCGCCCGATCAAGCGGCTTGGTTTCGTCAACGGGTTCAGGCCGGTCGACGAGTCCGCGTGGGCACCGCTGCAGACCGTGCGCACGGTCGCACCGCAGTGGGCGTGGCGAAGAATCGAGGCGAATCCGCCGCTGTTGCTGGGAACCGCGGTGCCCATCGACGAGCGCGCCGATTGACCGGCTCGCCGGGACTCAGTTCGTGGCCGGTGGCGCGTCTTCGCCGCCGGGAGCCTGTTCGAGCAGCGTGCACAGCGCGCGAAGACGTTCCTCGGGGTCGGAGACGGCCAGCAGTTCCTGGGCGCTGGCGGGTTCCAGCGGCAGCAGCGCGGCCAGCGCCATGCCGAGCGCGCTGGCGTCGTCGCTGTCGGCCTCCACCATATCGGCGAAGGCCTCGTGCTGGAGCAGTTCCCGCAACACACCCTGCAGAACCGCGAAATCCGGGTCCACCGGCACGGGTGGCTCCGGTGGGAGCCACTCGACCTTCCCGATGATCAGGCCGTCGTCCCGGGCGCCGGTGGCGTGGACCCGAAACCGTCGGCGACCGCGGACCTCGATGCCGAGCAGACCGTCGTCGAGGGTGGAGAAATCCTCGATGATCGCCTCGGTGCCGATCGCGGCGTGCCGCGCCGGCTCGTCGTCGCCGGCCGGTTCGAAGTGGACGATGCCGAAACCGGTGCCGGTGGCCGAGCAATCGCGGGTCATGTCCAGGTAGCGCGATTCGAAGATCCGCAGCTGGGTGCGGGCATTCGGGAACAGCACCAGCGGCAGCGGGAACAGCGGAAGCTGCTCGGTGTCGGTGCGTTCGGGATCGCGCTCGCCCATGCTCAGTCTCCGCTCATGAAACGGTGCGGCGCGTTGCCGAATCCGCGGTTGCTCATGAACACCACGTAATCGCCGGCTCTTGCCTCGGCGCGGAGGTCGGCGAGCAGGTTGTCGACCTGCCCGCGGAAACGGCCGCCACCCTGAAGCCGGCCGAACAGGTCGTTCGGATCCCAGTCCAGGGAATTGCCGGAGTGGATGAACACGAAGTCTGCGGGCGCCAGGGCAGGTGCCAGTCGCTCGAGATGATGTCCGGCGCGCATGGTATTGCTTGCAGGCTGCAGCGCGACCAGGATCCGTGCCCCACCGACCGAGCGACGCAGGCCTTCCAGCGTGAGTCGGATCGCGGTGGGGTGATGTGCGAAATCGTCGTAGACGTGAACGCCTCCGGTCTGGCCGAGGTATTCCATGCGTCGCTTGACGCCCTTGAAGTCGGCCAGCGCGGCCAGCGCTCGCGACGGCTCGACGCCGGCGGAATGCGCGGCCGCGACCGCGGCGGTCGCATTGAGGGCGTTGTGACGCCCGGTCGATGTCCAGGACAGCTCGCCCACGCTTTCGCCGTCGGCGAACAGTTGCAGCTCGCGTCCGGCCGGTTCGAGCAGCTTGACGCGCCAGTCGGCCTCGATTTCGCCGTCGACGCCGAATCCGGAAACTCGGCTCCAGCATCCGCGTTCGAGCACGCGCCGCAGGTTGACGTCGTGCCGGTTGACGACGACCCGGCCGTTGCCGGGCACGGTCCGGAGCAGGTGGTTGAACTGGGTCTCGATCGCTGCGAGATCCGGGTAGATGTCGGCGTGGTCGTATTCGAGGTTGTTCAGGATCGCGACATCGGGACGGTAGTGGACGAACTTCGCGCGCTTGTCGAAGAATGCGGTGTCGTATTCGTCGGCCTCGACGACGAAGGGTCCCTTGCCGGCGCGCGCGCTGATGGAGAAGTTGCCGGGCACGCCGCCGATCAGGAAGCCTGGATCCTTGCCGGCCGCCTCGAGAATCCACGCGAGCATGCTCGACGTCGTCGTCTTGCCGTGCGTGCCGGCCACGGCCAGTACCTGGCGGCCCGCGAGATAGTTCTCGCCGAGCCAGCGCGGTCCGGATATGTACGGCATGCCCTCGTCGAGCACGTGTTCCACGGCCTCGTTTCCGCGGCTCAGCGCGTTGCCGATGATGACGAGATCGGTACCGGCCGGGATCGCTTCGGGTGAATAACCCTCGCTGAGTTCGATGCCCAGTTCCTCGAGCTGCGTGCTCATCGGCGGATAGACGTTCTCGTCCTGGCCGGAGACGCGGTGACCGTCGGCGCGGGCCAGGGCAGCGATGCCGCCCATGAACGTGCCGCAGATGCCGAGTATGTGGATGTTCATGCCGCGCTCGGCCATTGCCTATGGAGTCCCCAATGCCTGGAAGGTGAACAGCTGGACGAGCAAAATTACCACAGCGGTCATGAGTCCGCCGGCAAATGAAGTGTCCAGCGCATGGCGCCAGATATGGCCGTCGACGGCCAGGCTCCAGAACAGCCCGATCAGCGCGAGCAGCGCCAGCGGCGCCGGCACCGGTTCGGCCGTCGACAGCCACAGCGGGATGTTGACGAGAGAGATGATGGCACCGGTGCCGAACAGCGCCGCGGTGGTCTGGTTGAAGCGCGTCGCCCGCCGGCGCACGGCGAGCACGATCGCCGCCAGGGCGAGCGGCAGAACGATGGCGACGAACACGTCGATCAAGCTCGATTCTCGCGCGTCGGCCAGGCCGGAAATCATGACGATGCCGCAGTACATGAGCACGGCGAGGAACGGAGACGCCGGCCCCGGCGGCAGATCCTGCGGGCCGGCACGCAGCAGCGCGATGTTCCAGAGCGTCCGGAGCCAGAGCTTCACGGACAGGATCGATGGTCGGATTCAGGCACCGGGTGAGATCTCGCGGTAGGTGGTTCAGAGGTTCCCTAGTATGATGTGCATCGAGATTCGAGATGGTCCTGAACGTGAGTTCCCGCAGCGCCGAAGAGAGACTCGATGCCCTCGGGCTGGAGTGCCCGCAGCCGGTGTTCCGGGCAAGGGCCCGCCTGGAGACGATGGAGCCGGGAGACATGCTTGCGGTGCTCGCCGACGATCCGCTCGCCGAACTCGACCTCAGAGTCTTCTGCGACCAGACTGGCCACGAGTTCGTCGGTTGCCGGAGCGAGGCGGATCACCAGGTGATCCGGATCCGCAAGCGCGGTGGCTGAGCGACTCAGCCCGCTTTCAGCGCATCGAGCAGGCGCTGGTTGACATCCTCGACCGATCCCATGCCGTCCACTTCACGCAGCTGACCGCGGGCGGCGTAGTGGCCGGCGACCGGTGCGGTCTGTTCGGCGTAGACCCGCAGACGGTTGCGAATGACCTCCTCGGTGTCGTCGGACCGTCCTTCCTCGATCGCGCGCTTCGAAAGCCGGTCGACGATCTCGGCTTCGTTGACGGTCACCGAAACCGCCAGGTCCAGCGGCTGGCCGATGCGCTCCAGCACCTGGTCCAGCGCCTCGGCCTGCGACAGGTTGCGCGGATAGCCGTCGAGGATGAAGCCGTTGGCGACATCGGGCTGACCGAGGCGTTCCTCGATCAGGCCCAGCATCAGATCGTCCGGCACCAGGTCGCCGGCATCCATGTAGGACTTGGCCTCGAGGCCGAGGTCGGTCCGCTGTTCGACGGCTTCACGAAGCAGCATGCCGGTGGAGATATGGGCGATGCCCAGCCGGTCGCGGAGCAGGGCGGCCTGCGTCCCCTTGCCGGAGCCGGGCGGACCCAGAAGAATGATTCGCATGACGGTCAGGAGTGGCAATCGGTAATCGACGAGCCAATAAAACTAACCCGGTATTCACGGGCTGTCAAATTGCGATCGCACGGCCCGAGATCCCCCCGTCCGGCGCGGCTTTTTGCTTTATCCTTATGCAGGGATTTCTCGCCAGCAGCGCCCGGGTCATGACAGCCGACAACATTCTCTACGCCCAATCCGGCGGCGTAACGCCGGTGATCAATGCGACGGCAGCCGCCGTCATCGAAGCAGCGCGCGAGCATTTCGGCGCCATCGGAAACGTCTACGCGGCCGAGGACGGCATCATCGGTGCGCTGGAAGAGCGGTTGATCGACACGTCGTCGCTGGACGACGAAGGGCTGCGGTTGCTGGCGAAGACGCCGGGCGGCGTGTTCGGTTCGTGCCGCTACAAGCTCAAGTCCATGGAGGAGAACCGGCGCGAGTACGAGCGTCTCATCGCCGTACTGGACGCACACCGGATCGGCACGTTCCTCTACAACGGCGGCAACGATTCGGCCGATACCGCCCACAAGGTCGCGACCATGGCAAGCGAGCTGGGATATCCGCTCAACGCGATCGGCGTGCCCAAGACCATCGACAACGACCTGGCCGTGACTGACAATTGCCCGGGTTTCGGCTCGGTCGCCAAGTACGTGGCGGTATCCATCATGGAGGCCAGTCTCGACGTGATGTCGATGTCGTCGAGTTCGACGAAGGTCTTCATCATGGAAGTCATGGGGCGGCACGCCGGGTGGATCGCGGCCGCCGGCGGCCTGGCCCGCCGCGAAGAGCACGACCCGCCGCAGGTGATCCTGTTTCCCGAGGTCCCGTTCGATCGCGAGAAGTTCCTGCGCGCCGTCGACGAGTCGGTGGATCGCCACGGCTACTGCTCGGTGGTCGTGTCCGAGGGCGCGCGCTACGGGGACGGCACGTTCCTGGCCGACGCCGGCACCACCGACGCGTTCGGCCACAAGCAGCTCGGCGGGGTGGCGCCGGTCGTGGCCGAACTGGTCAAGAGCGAACTGGGGCACAAGTACCACTGGGCGGTCAGCGACTACCTGCAGCGCTCGGCGCGTCATATCGCGTCGGCCACCGACGTCGCCCATGCGCGCGCGGTCGGACGCGCGGCCGTCGAGCTGGCGTTGGAAGGCCGCAGCGGAGTCATGCCCGTCATCGAGCGTACCGCCGACGACCCCTATGACTGGAAGATCTCGACGGCGCCGCTGGAAGACATCGCCAACCACGAAAAGAAGATGCCGCCGGAATTCATCAGCGACGACGGTTTCGCCATCACCGATGCCGCGCGGCGCTACCTCGAGCCGCTGATCCGCGGCGAGGACTACCCGGAGTACGACGAGCACGGCCTGCCGCGCTATCTCAGGCCCGAACTGCCGCGGCTGGAACGCAAGCTTGACGATTTTCGCCCGGCCTGACGGCCGGTTCTCACACTCTTCAAAACAACGGAATCCTTCATGAGTACCAAGCTGACCGAGCTGGCCGAATGGGTCGATTCAGTCGCGAGCCGGACCCGCCCGGACAACATCCACTGGTGCACCGGCACCGCCAAGGAAAGCACCGGGCTGGTCAACGAACTCCTGGAAAAAGGCGACCTGATCGAGCTCAACCAGGAAACGCACCCAGAGTGCTACCTGCATCGTTCCGATCCCGACGACGTCGCTCGCGTGGAGCACCTGACCTACGTCTGCACGCCCGACGAGCGCGATGCCGGCCCGAACAACAACTGGATGGCACCCGACGAGGCCCATGCGCTGATGGACGACCTGTTCGAAGGCTGCATGGAAGGACGCACGATGTACGTCATCCCGTACTGCATGGGGCCCATCGAATCCCCGTACGCGCGGCTGGGCGTGGAGATCACCGACAGCGCCTACGTGGTCGCGAATATGCGCTTGATGACGCGCATGGGCAGCGATGCGCTCGAGCGGATCGAGCGCGAGGGCAGGTTTGTCCGCGGGCTGCATTCCATTGGTGAACTGGACCCGGAGCGCCGCTACATCATGCATTTTCCGGAAGAGCTGCAGATCCAGAGCTACGGGTCGGGCTACGGCGGCAACGCGCTGCTCGGCAAGAAGTGCCACGCGCTTCGCATCGCCAGCCACCAGGCCCGCGCCGAGGGCTGGCTGGCCGAGCACATGATGATCGTCGGCATCGAGAACCCGGAAGGCGAAACCCGTTACGTGGCCGCGGCGTTCCCATCGGCCTGCGGCAAGACCAACCTGGCGATGCTCATCCCGCCGGAGCCGTACCGCAGCGAAGGCTGGAAGGTGCACACCATCGGCGACGACATCTGCTGGCTGCATCCCGGCGAGGACGGCCGACTCTACGCGATCAATCCCGAGGCCGGCTTCTTCGGCGTCGCACCCGGCACCTCGAACAAGACCAATCCAAACGCGCTGGCGATGCTGGATCGGCAGGCGATCTTCACCAACGTCGCGACGACCGACGACAACCAGCCGTGGTGGGAAGAACTCGACGATCGCACGCCGGCGCTGGACTGGAAGGGCCAGCCCTACGACCCCGAAAAGGGCCCGGCGGCGCATCCGAACTCGCGCTTCACGGTGTCGATCAAGAACTGCCCCAGCTACACCGGCGAGGCCGACGATCCGGCCGGGGTGCCCATCGACGCGATCATCTTCGGCGGCCGCCGCGCGGCGCTGACGCCGCTGGTCATGGAGGCCGAGGACTGGACGCACGGCACGTTCATCGGCGCGGCCATGGCGTCGGAAACCACGGCGGCCGCAACGGGGAAGGTCGGCGTCGTGCGGCGCGATCCGATGGCGATGAAGCCGTTCTGCGGCTACCACTTCGGCGACTACTGGGCGCACTGGCTGGACGTGGGCTCGAAGCTCGAGCATCCGCCGAAGATCTTCCAGGTCAACTGGTTCCGGCGCGACGAGGACGGCGGGTTCATCTGGCCCGGCTTCAGCGAGAACATGCGCGTGCTGGAGTGGATCCTCAAGCGCTGCGCCGGCGACGTCGAAGCCCGTGAAACGCCGGTGGGCCTGCTTCCGGAGAAGGAAGACATCTCGACAGAGGGCCTGTCGGAAACGCCGGACATGGACACGTTGCTGGAATTCGACGCCGACGGGTGGAAGAAGGAACTCGAGAAGGTGTTCGAATATCTCGAGGGATTCCAGCCCAACGTGCCCGACGCATTGATCGACCGGATCCGTAAGAGCCGCGCGCGCCTCTGATCGCGGTTTTCTTCGAGCCCGGGCCGCCTTCGGCCCGGGCGCGCCCTCCCTTCGCGGTGCGCTGCGCGGCGTGAGGGACCCATTGCAACCCCTCGCATCTACGTGACCTCCATCACGTTTTCCTTGCGAATCCGGCCGTTTCCCGGCCAAATGTCAAGAATTCTTTAAATCCTCTTGCAGTAACGTCAACTTTTCGTTAAAAAGGGCCTACGTGCTGCTTCCGGCACCGGTTCGTCGTGGTCCGGGCGGCATGAAAAAGCAACCTTGAAGAATTTCGTTGAAGGCACGTCTTGCCGGGATCGAAACGCCTCCTCCGGCCGGAACGCCCATGGCGCTCGGCCCGGCAGCCTGAGAAACGGATACACACCCACTAGCTAGGGAGAGGTACATATGGAAATCAGTCGCAACCGCCTGGCCGAGGCCATCCGCCTCGGACTGTTCGCCGGCATCTTCGCCGGTGTCGGGGCGGGCTTCGCGTCGCCTGTGCTCGCACAGGACGAGGGCGAGGACCAGACCGACGAACAGGAGCAGGCCCAGGACGAAGAGGATCAGGCCGACCTCGGTCGCGTGACCGTCACCGGTTCGCGTATCGAGCGCGCCGGGCTGGACACGTTCTACCCGGCCATCACCGTCGATCGCCAGCTCATCGAGGACCGGGCCTACACCAACGTCGCCGACGCGCTCAACGAGATCCCGACGTTCGGCAACCCGGACGCCACGCCGCAGGGCGTGCAGAACGGCTTTTCCGTCGGCCAGAACTTCGTCGACTTCCTGGGCCTGGGCGCGCAGCGTACGCTGACGCTGGTCAACGGCCGCCGCTTCGTTTCCGCCAACGTACCTTCGATCTTCGGCCAGACCGGCGGCCTGCAGGTCGACTTCAACGTCATCCCGATCGCACTGGTCGATCGCATCGAGACCGTCGGTATCGGCGGTGCGCCGATCTACGGGGCCGACGCCATCGCCGGTACGATCAACGTGATCCTCCGCGACCGCTTCGAGGGCCTGGAAACGACGCTGCGGCACGGGTTCACGTCCAAGGGCGACGCCGAGTTCGAGAACGTCCTGCTGGTCGCCGGCGCGAACTCCGCCGACGGCAGGGGCAACGTCACGTTCTCGGCCGAGTGGTTCCGGCAGGATGGGTTGACGCGCGCCGCACGACCCCGTTTCTACGAGGGCGACAACGACGTGACGTTCCTGAGCACCGACCCCGGCGTCTTCGAGATCTTCCGCGATCGTCGGTTCAACATATTCACCAATGGTGGGCTCATTCACCCGGCCGGCTTCGGGTTCCCGCTGGGACCGAATCCCTCGGACGAGATACCGATTCCGACGTTCGGCATCGGCGCGTTTCCCGACGGAACGTTCTACCGGTTCGACTCGAACTCGAACCTGGTTCCGTTCACGCCCGGCGCTCCGGATCCCTCGTCGGCGATCTTCGCCATCGGCGGAGACGGGCCCGACTTCTTCGACCAGGTCAGCCAGCTGCAATCGCCGCTGGACCGCGGCGTGTTCACCGGCGCGTTCAACTACGACCTGACCAACAACGTCCGATTCTCGTCGGATTTCCTGTTCTCGCAGTCCGACGCCTCCGAACTGAGCAGCCTGGGCGGCTTCCAGACCGGCTTCTTCGGAGGCACCTCGGCGGGGCTG
>JBPRGD010000165.1:0-4684 GCA_051428125.1 Candidatus Wenzhouxiangella sp. M2_3B_020 | reverse complement strand
GCGCGCAGGATCTCGTCGAGCTGGTCCAGTTCGTCGTCCCTCACGCGCACGAAGAGAAAGGCGAAGACCGGTTGGCGCGGATCCTCGATGCGGCGTAGCTCCAGGGGACGGGAGAAGCGCGCGGTGAAGGCGTCGTAGTCGATCGCGGTCACGCGCGTGCGGTCGAGATCGGGGGGAAGATCACCCACCACGAGGGCGGTGGTCCAGCCCGACTGCTCTTCGCACAGCCGACTCCAGTCGGGGCGCTTGTCGCACAGGAACGCCGTGTAGGGACAGAAGCCCCATCCATGCGAGGCGATGTCGGTGGCACACCAGCCTCCAAAGCGCATGGGATTCGCCTCGATCGGCCGCACCGTTCCATCGTCGGCGATGCGGAACTCCACGTGGATCGGCACGTCGCGCAGGCCGGCGCGACGCCCCAGCTCCTCGAGGTGTTGCACGAACACATCGTGCGTGCGTTCGATCACCGCCGGCCGCACGCGGTACACGCGATCGCTTACATCGGCGCCGTGCGCAAAAGGATGTTCGAGCACGTTCACGATCGTGACCGCGCCTTCGTCGTCGTAGTAGGCGTCGACCGCGAACTCGTCGCCCTCGATCACCTGCTCCAGCACGAAACGGTCGAGTTCGAGCACGGCGTCGGGATACAGGCCGCGAAAACGCTCTCCGGCCGCACGCAGACGCTCGGCCGCGGCCGGCCAATCCCCGGTATCCTCGACGATCTGCACCCCGAGACTGAAGAAACCCACCGCCGGCTTCGCGACGAAGGGCCCGGCGAAGATCGTGGGGTCGACGGCGTCGAGATCGCCCAGCCGGACTTCCTCGAAACGATAGGCGGGATCGAGATCCGCCAGGAGTTCACGGAAGCGGACCTTGTCCTTCAACACCTCGATCTGCGCCGGGAGGTCGCTTCCGGCGAGATGATCCCGGATCCAACCGAGCGCGTTCTCGGAGTTGGTGTAGAGCCGCGGACGATCCTGTTCGAAGTAACGGCGGGCGAACTCCTCGTCGCCCATGAGCTGCACGCGGCGCAGCGCGCGCCGTGCACAGGCGTTGTCGAGAACGGGCGCACCGAGTTCGGCGGCCGCTCGCCGTAGCTGCGGCGAGACGTAGGGTTCGTCGAGGATGAACATGATCGAAAGTGCTGGCGAAGGCCGGGAGTCGAAGCGGAGAAGCCCACGATAGCCGCAAACTATCCGATTCGCAGGGCGGCGGGGTGCGCCTAGGTTCTTTGATTCTGGACACCCACCTCGTAGGAATTATTGACCGACGGCAGGGGCGCCGCGCCTTGCCTTTTGGTGCCGGATCGGCTAGACAGGGAGTTCGTCCCTCCAGAAGGCTTTCGCGGGTGCATGCCATGCAGCGTTTCCTTCCTGTCGCCTTAATTGCCGCGTTCGCCACACTGGTTTCAGCCAGTGATGACGCCTCATTCGAGTTCCCACCCGAGTGGACTCCCCAGGCCGCCGTCTGGATCGATTTCGTGGACCAGTCCGAATGGTTCACGTCGGATCATCCCGCTAGAATCGAGGTCATCGGGGCGCTGGTCGATCATGTGCCCGTCAAGGTGCTGGTCGACAACGAAGTGGCTCGCGACCAGCTGGATGACCTCCTGGCCGATGCCGGAATCGATCGGAGCAACATCACGGTACTCGAGCACCCCATCCCGAACACCTTCATCCGCGATGCCGGGCCCCTGTTCCTGACCGACGGAGAGAGTCTGAAGATCGCCGACTTCGGCTGGGACTGCTACGCCGACGCGGCTTTCTGCCGGGAAATCGACTATCGCCGGGGGGAGGTCGCCAATGACCTGGCCGAGCGCTTCGGCTGGCCGGTCGTCTCGGGGGAGATCGACGCCGAGGGCGGCGCGCTGGAGGTGACGGACGATGTGATCCTGGCCTACGCGGATTTCGCGACTTCGCGCAATCCCGACTTGTCCTTGGACGAGGTCGCTCGGGTGCTGCTCGGCACCTACGGCAAGGAGAAGATGATCTGGATCGACGAATCACCCCTGCTGGAAAAGAACGGCCACAAGATCGCCAACTATTACGGCCAGGGCGCCAATGGCCATATCGACACCACGATGCGATTCGTGGACAACGACACGGTGCTGGTCGCCGTGATGGATGAAGCCGAGAAGGACAAGGGCCCGCTGCAGGCTCGCGATTACGAGATCCTTCAGCGAGGACTGGAGCAGATTCGTACAGCCCGGAACGCGGACGGCGAGCGGTTCGAAGTGATCGAAATTCCGGTACCCGACGTTTCGCTCCACGCCCATCCGGTGCAGGTCACGCCGTCCAATGCCCAGTTCTTTTCCGAGCACGACGCGGGCGACACGGTCCGTTACGTACCGGCGATGGGATATGCGAATTTCCTGATCACCAATGGTGCGGTCCTGGTCTCGGAATATTGGCAGGAGGGCATGCCCGACTCGCTGCGCGAGAAAGACGAGCGCATGCAGGAGATTCTGGCCGAACAGTTTCCGGACCGAAAAATCATCCCGCTGAAGAAATCGCTGCTCCTCAACTGGAACGGCGGCGGCATCCATTGCGCCACGCAGCAGGAGCCGGCTCTGAACTAGCGCTCATCGAGCGCCGCGGCCTAGCCGGGTCACGGACACCCATCTCGTAGAGCCGGTCGATCAAGAGCCGAAAATTCCTTCGGACTCACAACACCCCAAGAGCGCTGTCCGTCGCGGCCTCCAACGCGAGACATGCTGACGCCGGTTCTGCGGCGGCGCATTCCGCCGCTCTTCCGTGTCTCCATCGCTCGCTGGGCTGGGTCAGCCCTCTGAATACGTGCTCACTGTGCACTTCTCGTCATCGCATGTAAGAAGCGCGTTCTTATCCTCGCAAATTGCCGTGTAGACGATAGAGCCTTCCGCACCGGAGCCGACGTATCCAAGAGACTCGCATCCGAGCTCCTCCGCAGCGCGCGCGGTCTTTTCGGCGACTTGGTGCACACTGGTTTCACGACTATCGGCGGCAGTCTGGCTCCGGCAATTCATATTTACCGGCACGATTGCCGGATACTCACAGGCAGCGCCCGTTGCTGCGTCGACACCAGCCCCGATGAACCCCCCAAAAAGTACGTTACCCCAAGTCATTCCCTTGATCGAGGAGCTGAGCTGCATGATGTGATCTGGATGCCCCTCCTTGCTGCAACGGATGGTCATCTTCGAGCATTTACGGTTGACGGAGACGGTTCCCGGCGTACGAGAAACGTAATAGACACCTTCCTTGTTGGTCAGTTCGCACGAAGCTTCTGGACAATTGGGTGTCTGAACAGTCATTACCTGGGTTTGCCCAGTCGTGATTGACGCGCACCCCGACAGCACCAGAAAAGAAGCGCACATTACGGCTAACAGTAGTCTCATAGCTATATCCCCTTGCTTATAAAATCCCGAGACGCCAGCAGGTGCGCCAAGGACGATCTCAAAAATAAAAACGAAGTGCACCACCCCAGATATCAGCCTCATCGATCCGTTCGTAGCCGAACTCGATGCCAAGATTCCGATTGAACATGAAGCCAAGCCCGCCGCCTCCGCCGAATTCCCAATCGGATCCGGAAACGGAGATCAATGCGCTGTCGAAATCAAGCTCCGTCCGTGTGTAACTGGGATAGAGGAAAAAGAACAGCCCGGTGTCGAATTCCAATTGACCACGGAGTTCAACTCCTACGAGACTATCCACGTCCAGCGTGCCGGCGACACCGGCCACAACGGCTGAATCGTCGGCAAATCCGGTACCGATACGGATCTCGGGCTGAAACGAGAAAGTGTCGTTCAGGGGAAGCCGCCATCCGAATGAGCCCTCGATAACGCCCAGATCTGCTTCGTAGGCTTCCGCGACGCTGGCGCCCACGCTCCCAGTGAATTGGGCGTGCAGCGCGGTGGTGGAAAGAACACAGAAAAGAAATCCAAGAATCAGTACTTTTTTCATCGGCACGCCTCCAATCCGAGGGACTCGACCCGTGGCGATGAGAGAGGCAGGTAAGAGCGAAACCGCTCTTTATACCGAGAGAAATAGTCCCCAGCGCCACGATTCATGGCGCCCGCTCCCATTACAAATACTATCAGGCGACAAGTTCCAGAAATTGAGCAGGATCAAATGCGCGCCGATCCGCCGGAATTGTTCCTGTTCATTCCGCGGTTGCAGGTGCGAATCAGTCAGTCGCTGCAAGCCGTCAGTTTCCGCAATACCGGCACTTTCCCGGCGAGAAAAGTCGGAATCTCCCGTAGAGATTGGGTAGGAGATCGGCGTCCGAGTTGTCCCTGATTCCGTCACCGATTACCTCGAGCTGGTCGCTGGTCCGGCCGGGCCGTGGTCGAGGGCAAGCGCGGCAGCATCCCGGACCACCTTCCACCGATCCTGAACCGACTGAACGTATAGATTTCGGACACCCACCTCGTAGGAATTATCCGGGGCCCGCACGGTAGAGACCCCGGAGGAATCAGATTTCACTTCGATCCAGCAGCGGATCCTGGAGCAGGATCCGGAGATCGCGGAGCACGACGACGAAGCAATCAGTCAGCTGCCCGAGGACCTTCAGTCCGCCATCGGCCGGCTGTGCCCGTTTGCCGATCGAGCCGATCCCGATCGGGACCGCTGCATCCCCTATTCGGTTACCGATTACCTCGAGCTGGTCGACTGGTCCGGCCGTGCCGTGGTCGAGGGCAAGCGCGGCA
>JBPRGD010000164.1:0-1428 GCA_051428125.1 Candidatus Wenzhouxiangella sp. M2_3B_020 | reverse complement strand
GCCGTTCGCACTCGCCGACGAAGTCCACGGCGTCTTGTTCGACCCACGGCACGCGGCGCTCGGCAGCAAGAAAGCCGAAGCCGATGAACGCGGCGAGTTCACCGCCGAAGCCACGCCGTCCGAGTGGCAGGAGTTCAACGTTCACGAGTGGAAGCGCGGCGTGTTCGAGATGCCGACGCGACACGAGCTCGTCAACCTCAGCGGCATCCGGAAACTCGTCGATGGCGGTGAGCGCAGTGAGTACCCGAAGCGCGTTGAAGAACTCTACCGGATTAGTCGCACGCCGTTCCAGAGTGGCGCGAGCGCCGCCCGGCTCGTCATGATTATTCTCGCGTTGATCGCGCCGTTCGGCCTCGTCTGGTTCATCGCCAGCCAGGGCAGTACCGCGACCGGCGGCTCAACCGTCGGGTTCGGCGGCACCATCCTGCTGTTCGGGTTGACAGCCAGCGGACTGCTTGATGGCCTCCGAGACGTTATCGAAGATATTGACTGGCGGCACTTCGCCGCGTTCATGGCGGTTGTGCTGCCGTTGCCGTCGATCTTCGTCCTGCTGGCGTTATTCGTCTCGCCGGTTACCGCCGTGTTCGCGTATCTCGCGCTCGGCGCGGGCTTCTGGGCGCTCCCGATGTTTACCGTGATTGCGCGAGCGGTCGACCGGCTCGCAGTCGGGTACGCCCGCTTCCTGATGAAGCTTGGGCTGCTCGGCTATCGGAAGCCGGTGCTGGAGTGGACGCCCGAGAAGTACCAGCTCCGCGAGTACACGAAACTCGACGGTGAGGAGAACGTCAAGTGGTACTCGCTGCAGGGCTCACTCTTTGGGTTCACGTTCGCACCGGACCCGTCGTCGTGGGGTGCGGAAACCATCTCGACCGACGAGATCGATGCGCGGAAGGAAGCCGTCTCGGATGGTGGGAGTCCGTCCGGGTCGAACATTCCGGCGGGGCATGTCCGCGCGCCGGAGATGCGTCGGGCGACGAACTACGCGGCGTTCCTCCCGAAACGCACGAAACCCGACGCGTACTACCTCAACACCGGGATATCGCTTGCGCGGTTTAAGGACTCTGCAACTGGCGAGAAGTCCCTGAACCGCTTGCTGTGGGCGAAACAGAAGTACGGCGACGATTCCGGCATGGGCGACAAGACCATCGCCCTCCTGATGGTCGTGTGCGGCGTCGTCTCGCTGCTTGCGGGAATCGGGGTGTTCTTCCTGCTATGACCCTACCCCGGAGGCTGGCGAAACACCTCGCTCTCGCCGCAGGGTTACTCGCCATGGGGTTTCACGTCGGCGCGCGCTGGACCGGCGGCGTCGCCCAACCAACCGCCGCGTTCACGAAACCCGACTGGATGCTCGAAGTCCAGACCGCACTCGCGGCCAGTCTCTGGCTCGGTGTCGGCGGCATCGCACTCTGGATCGCGCTCGATTACTAC
>JBPRGD010000163.1:0-4790 GCA_051428125.1 Candidatus Wenzhouxiangella sp. M2_3B_020 | reverse complement strand
AGACCGCCCGCAGGATGGATCAGCAAGCCGCACCCACCGCCCGGCCATCCTCAGCGATCAGTCCGGGGGATACACTCGCCTTGAACGCCTCGGCCCCACGAGATCTTCTCGATCTGCAACGCCTGGCCCATCTGCTCGCACGCCTCGGCCATTCGGCGAACGTTGTCTTCCGTTCGCTGGTCGATCACGAAGAACACGACCACGACCATCACGGTCGGTCCCGCGAAGACCAGCGCCTTTTGCACCCACGAGTCGTTTTTCATGGACTTCTCCCTACCGTCGATTCCGATCCGCGGGCCCCCTCGGCGATATCACGCCGACGGCGCGCGATCCGAAAATAGCCGAATCAGGCCGCGACGTCCCTGGGAAAATGTCCCGCCCAGGGGTAGGAATTTTCCGACCCCGGCCCTTTCCGGCCGGCTCAATGCCGACGGCGAACGATTGCCAGTACCCGTTCCGCGTCGCCGCCGCCCCGGTCCAATTGCTGCAGGTCGACCGAGTATCCGGCCGGCACGTCGTCGACCTCGTCGGACACTTTCGGCCCCTTCATCGCCAGTAGCGGCGCGCCGCGGTCCAGCCATGGCGACAGCCATTCGACCAGCCGGGGAAGCGGAGCGAGAGCGCGGGCGACGATCTCGTCGGGCGGCGGGTCCAGCTCCAGCGACTCGAGGCGGGCGTGGACGGACTCGACGTTGTCCAGGCCGAGGGACCGCGCCACGTGCCGAAGAAAGCGGATCTTCTTGTTGTTGCTGTCGACCAGCACGAAGTGCCGGTCGGGCTCGGCGATCGCGAGAATGATCCCCGGCAGGCCGGCGCCGGTGCCGGCGTCGACGATGCGCTTGCCTTCGAGGTGCGGACGAACGCTCAGGCTGTCGAGCACGTGGCGCTGCACCATCTCGGCGGGGTCGGTCACCGCCGTCAGGTTGTAGGCACGGTTCCAGCGCACGAGTTCGGCGAGGTAGGCTGCGATGCGGCCGGCGGCGCCGTCGGGCAGGGCGGAGCCGTGCGCGGCAAGCGCCTTCGGCAAGCGCTCGGCGAGGTCGCTTCGAATGCGATCGGGATCGTCGGCCGGCTTGCCGCTCATCGCTTGCGCTTCTCGTCGGGGAACGGCGGCATTATTGTCGATCGGGCATCGGAATGCCTGCAGTCATCGAACCGAGCGTTTTCGACGCGGGTGAACCAATGGCACGCGCGGCATTCCGGCCGTGCGGGTACAGTAACGACCCATGAAGAAGACGTTGCTCATCGCCATCCCCGTCGTGCTCGCAGTGATCGCGCTGGGGTTGCCGGCAGCCATCGGATGGCTGATCCAGGACCAGGCCGGGCCGCGGCTCGCCGCGCAGTTGGACGAGGCCAGCGTCGAATGGGACCGGGGCTGGTTCCGCTCGGCGATGCGGATCGACGATCCGGATTTCCGCGCCAACGTCGAATTCGGCCACATCTCGGTGTCGCCGCCCGGCTGGCTGACCATCGACGGTCGCGTGATCCTCGAGGAGCCGGCGGCAACCGTCGACTTCGAAGGCCGTATCGGTCTCGGGATGGCCCCGGTCCTGCACGCCCGGGCACCCGAGCTTCGCATCGACGGGCCGGTGGAATGGCACTACGACGGACCGGTCGTCGATGTCCGGGGCGGCAACAACAACCTCGAACTGACCGGCAGCGCCGATACGTTGCTTGTCGCCGACGGTCTCGGTAACCGTCTTCCGTTCGCCAATCCGGACCTGCAGGTCACGGTGGACAGAAGCTGGACCAACGAAGTCTCGCTTGCGCTGACGCTGACGGCTTCCCGCGCCGGGCTGCCCGAAAGCAGACTCGTGCTACGCATGGCGCCGCTTGCGCCCGGCCCGCTGGAGCAACTCGTCGAAGGCCTGATCCAGCTCGCATCCACCGAGCGCGACAGCGCGACCGGCGGCCTGGCGGCCGTCGGCGTTGCCAGCGCTTGGCAACAGCTCGGCGAACAGGGAATGATCGTCGAACTGGAAACGCTGCAACTCGACGGACGGCTCGACTTGACAGGGCGGTGGGTGCCCGGCGAACGCCGCTTCTCGCTGGCCGGCAGCGGACCGCGCGAGACGGTGCTGGCCTGGCTATCCAGCATCACCGGCCTGACCGGATCGCTTCGACCGGACACCGCGCGCACCGCTGCACTGACGACCCTTCAGGACCTGGCCGCCGACGGCCTGGTGACGATCGACGGCCGGACGGTCCGCGTCGATCTGGATTCGGTGCCGGTGCAGTGAAGGAGGACCGGGCCTTGCCAGTTTCGCGCAGCCCGACTTGTGTCCTATACTGATCCGGCGATACCCATCCCACGCGGAGGCCCGCCCCGGTGCATACGATTCACCAGATCCTCGAAAGCAAGGGCAACGACATCCATTGGGTGAAGCCCGACGACATCGTTCTCGACGCGGTGCGCCACATGGCGGAAAAGGGCATCGGCGCACTGCTCGTGATGCGCGACGGCAAGCCGGTCGGCATGATCTCGGAGCGCGATTACGCCCGCAAGGTCATCCTCGAAGGACGGCGCTCGCGCGAGTGCAAGGTCAGCGAGATCATGTCGGCACCGTTGATCACGATCGCCGGCAAGGCGACCGCCGACGCTGCGCTGGCGCTGATGACGAGGCACAGGATTCGCCATCTTCCGGTCGTCGACGACGACGAACTGATCGGAGTGGTGTCCATCGGCGACCTCGTCGATGCCGTCATCGACGACCAGGCCCAGCTCATCGACCAACTCGAGCGCTACGTCCACGGCTGAACGGCGACGGGGCCCAGGTCCCGTCCCTTATGCTCCGCCATGCAGGCCGATCAACGCCGACGCATCGCCGAATCCGCCGGTCTCGACCCGAACCGGACCCGCGCAACACCTGCCCCCGGCGGCGACATCGCGTCCAGCTTCGTGCTGCGGGACGACGCTCGCCGCGTCTTCGTCAAGTGCATGCCCGCCGACCGCTACGACGTGCTCGACGCCGAGCGCGACGGCCTGGAGCGTATCGCCGCGGCCGACGCACTGGCCACCCCGGCGGTTCTTGCTTCAGGCTGTGACGAAGTCGCCTGGCTGGCGCTGGAGCACCTCGAACTGAACCGTCCCGACGCGGCCGGCTACGCCGAACTCGGCGCGCGGCTCGCGGACCTGCACCGAACGTGCGCAGCGCGCTTCGGGCTGGAGCGGGACAACTATATCGGCGCGACGCCGCAGCCCAACCCGCAGACCGACGACTGGAGCGAATTCTTCTTCGAGCATCGCATCGGTTGGCAACTCGAACTGCTGGCCGATCGCGGCATGGGCCTGGATCGTTCTTCGGCCCGGCCGTTGCGCAAGGCCTGGAATCGCCGGTTCCCGGACTACGAGCCCGACCCTTCGCTGCTTCACGGCGATCTCTGGATCGGCAATGCAGCCGTGCTGCCCGACGGCCGCGCGGCCGTGTTCGACCCGGCCGTCCACCATGGCGACCGCGAGTGCGACCTGGCGATGGCCGCGCTGTTCGGCGGCTTCGACCCGGATTTCTACGACGCCTACGATGAGGCCTGGCCGCGACAGGACGGCTGGCGAGACCGGCTGGGCTTCTACCAGCTCTACCACGTGCTCAACCACCTCAACCTGTTCGGTGGGCGCTACCGGGGCTCGGCGATGCGGCTGATCGACCGGCTGCTGGCGGAGGTGGGCGGGTAGAGTGGGAAGCCTTTCAAGCCCGGCAGCTGCAGGAGCGCCGCAAGGCGTGATATGACGTTCCGAAGCCTCCCGCCGTAGGAGCGGCCCCTGGCCGCGAACTGATTGATCCGGTGGATTACGTTTTGCTAATCCACCCTGCGGCTCTGCCGAGGTGTATTTGGCGTCCATCTCGCGTGCATTTCGCGTCTGATACGACTCCGTTCGCGGCCAGGGAGCCATCCTACGCTTGACTGCGGCTCCTGTAGGAGCGCCGCAAGGCGCGATGACGGTCTCAGGCGCCCTAAACCGATTCGCGGCTTGCGCCGCTCCTACAGGTGCCGGGGCGAGATCGTGGGCTTCGGGGCGGGGTTCGCCCAACCGGGAGGTCGGCACCGCGCCATTCACCCCGGCACGGGGCTCCCGCGCGGCGCCGACGGGGCGTCACGGGTTGTGGGAGCGGCGACCGCGCCGCGATCACCCTGGCCTTATCCTTCAGGATCCGGATCCGTCTCCGCCCGGCGGAGCGACGCCGTCCTGCTCCATCTGTTCGAAAAAGTCGTTGCTGTCGTACTCCAAGGGCGGATTACCGTCGTAGACCAGGTTGCGGCGGTACTGCATGTAGGCCGAGCGGGTGAAGGCGTAAGGGTCCAGCGAGGCCTGTTCGCGGATGCGCACGGCCTTGTCCAGCAGGGCACGCTTGTTGATGTAGTTGACCACGTACAGCGCCGTCACCGTGACCGGATCGCCGACGTAAGTGGTGACGTTGGTGTACCAGCTCACCGGGTAGCTGGTGACATCACGCGCGTTGGATGAACCGAAGGCGGGCAGCACCAGATAGGCGCCGGGCTCCGCGCCCCAGACGCCGAGGGTCTGGCCGAAGTCCTCGTTGTTGGAAGGCAGGCCCATGGTGGAGGCGGCGTCGAACACGCCGCCGACACCCAGGGTGGAGTTCACGCCGAAGCGCAGCACGTCCTGGAAGCCCTGGCGGACCTTGCCCTGGAGGAAATCGTTCAGCGCCACGCCGGGATAGGCCAGGTTGGAAAAGAAATTGTCCACGCCGCGGCGGAAGAAGGCCGGCGTGATATAGGCGTAGCCGTTGGCCACCGGGGCCAGGATGTAGGTGTCCAGGCCCTCGTTG
>JBPRGD010000162.1:0-15493 GCA_051428125.1 Candidatus Wenzhouxiangella sp. M2_3B_020 | reverse complement strand
TACCCGACCAACGCCGTAGGTCGCGGCGACGTCCGCGACGACTCGGACCGACCCCGGCATCCCGTCGGCGACGTAGCGCCGACCTACCCGACCAAAGCCGTAGGTCGCGGCGACGTCCGCGACGACTCGGACCGATCCCGGCATCCCGTCGGCGACGTAGCGCCGACCTACCCGACCAACGCCATAGGTCGCGGCTACGTCCGCGACGACTCGGACCGACCCCGGCATCCCGTCGGCGACGTAGCGCCGACCTACCCGACCAACGCCGTAGGTCGCGGCGACGTCCGCGACGACTCGGACCGACCCCGGCATCCCGTCGGCGACGTAGCGCCGACCTACCCAACCAATGCCGTAGGTCGCGGCTACGTCCGCGACGGCGTGAAAAGATCGGTAGGTCGGATCAGCGAAGCGTGATCCGGCGCGATGCCTACAACGTCGCCTGCGTCCGATCCAGTCCCCTGGCCAGCTTGTCGACCAGCTCGTCGATCCCCGCCTCGTCGATGATCAGCGGCGGGCAGATCGCCAGCGTGTCGCCGGGCAGCGCGCGGACGACCAGGCCTTCTTCCATGCACGCGGCCGTGGCCTTGAACGCGATCTTGTCGGCGGGATCGAACCGGACCTTGTTCTCCGGATCCTTGACCAGCTCCAGCCCGGCGATCAGCCCGATGCCGCGGTAGTTGCCCACCAGCGGGTGGTCGGCCAGCGGCGCGAGCTTGTCCTGCAGGATCTCGCCCATCTTCGCGGCGTGTTCCATGAGGCCGCGCTCCTCGTAGAGTTCCAGCGTGCGCAGCGCGACGGCGGCGGCGACCGGGTGGCCGGCGTAGGTCAGGCCGTGGGCGAACATGCCGACCTCCTCGGAGGCCCGCTCGATCTCCTCGTACATGAACGGCGGCACGGCGACGGCCGAGATCGGCTGGTAGGCCGACGACAGCGCCTTGGCCACCGTCATCGTCGCCGGCTTGATGCCGTAGGTCTGGCAGCCGAACGGGTTGCCGGTGCGCCCGAAGCCGCAGACGACCTCGTCGTCGATGAACAGGATGCCGTGCTCGCAGAGGATGGGCTGGATCTTGTCGAAATAGGTCTCCGGCGGCAGGATCAGCCCGCCGGCGCCCATCAGCGGCTCGGCGATGAACGCCGCGATCGTCTCGGGGCCCTCGCGCTCGATGACCTCTTCGAGCTCGTTCGCCAGCCGGGTCGCGAATTCCTCTTCCGACTCGCCGTCGCGCGCCTGCCGATAGTGGTGCGGCTCGGTCAGGTGGACGACTTCCGGACCGGGCACGTCGAAGTGGGCGTGGAACGGCGCCAGGCCCGTCAGGCCGGCCGTGGCCAGCGTCGTGCCGTGGTAGCCACTGGTCCGCGACAGGATCTTCTTGCGGTTTGGCTGGCCTGTGGCGTTGAAGTAGTAGCGCGCCAGCTTGATCTGCGTGTCGTTCGCGTCCGACCCCGAACAGCCGAACAGGAAGCGCGCGCCGTCGATCGGAATCCACTCAGCGAGCTTGGCCGCCAGCTTGATCGACGGCTCGTTGGCCCGGGCGGCGAACAGCGGCCCGTAGCAGAACGTCTCCATCTGCTCGGCCGCGGCCCTTGCCAGCTCCTTCTCGCCGTAGCCCAGCGCCGTGCACCACAGCCCCGCCATGCCCTCCAGGTACTGCTTGCCGTGCTGGTCGTAAACGTAGACGCCCTCGCCTTTCGACCAGATGACCGGCTCGGCATCGCGCACCATGCCGAGGCTGGAGGATGGGTGGAACAGAAAGCGCTTGTCCAGTGCTTCGAGCGAATGGTCCATGGAATGCGGTCCGGCGTGGCTGAGTGCGGGCCATGATAACCGGGTGCCCGGCCCCGTCCAGGACCGGACCGAAGCGCCCGGGAAATGGCGGCGCTTCTAGGGCAGAAGTACCCAGCCCTCCTCCTGTCGCCGGACGAGCACCGTCATCGCCGAGACCGCCATGTCCACGCCGGGTGCGAACTCGTCGGCCTCGACGCCGTGGTGCGCCGCGCTCTGGCCGCATTGCAGGATCACGACGCCGGCCTCGACCAGTGCCTGCACCAGTTCGGCGTTCGGATTGCCCTGTCCGAAGCGCTCGCGGTAGGCGGCATCGGACAGCACGTCGAACGTGGTGCCGCCGTGGGTCACGACCTCGATCCGGAGATCGCCGGGATCGATTCCGGCCCGCGCGTGCATGTTCAGGAAGCGTGCGACGGACTCGAGGTCCTTGTTGAGCTTGTGCTTTTTCTTGCTCCCGCTCGCGACATCGAACAACACGCGGTATTCCTTGCCGGGGACGAGGTTGAACGCATCGTCCGGCAGCTTCACCGACGGACCGAATTCCTCGACGACGGGCCCCGTCGGACCCATCTGCGCCTGCACCGTCGCTCCCGTCACCGAAACCAGGATGACCGCGACCATTGCGCAGCATGCTGCAATCGAAGTGAGAACAGGTTTCATTGCGGACTCCTGCCGAAGCGGCTATTAAGTTCTATCTAATATAGCGCAATTCTCGACATATCGTAGCCATGCGCGTCGTAGCCATGCGCGGAATCGACGAGCACCGCAGGAACGTCAATCCATCTACCGGTGGGCGTGCCGCGTAGCGACCTGCTCCTGATGCTAGTCCCCTGAGTGCCAGCCGGGCAGATACTCGAACACCTTCAGCAGTCTGGGCCTCTCGAACATGGTGTTCCAGACGATTACGACGCGACCGCCATCGGGAAACCGGACACCGTAGCTGTTGCCGCGCTGCCCACGCATACCAGCAGCGCAAGAAGCCGGGTCGGAGCCATTATCACGCCGAATCCTTGAGCCATTCGATGTTTTTCTTTGACTTGTCGAAACACGGAGCGAAGACAGACAGGGCAATAAAGGATTGGCCCTCCTCGAGGATCGGACCGTGAAGCGTGTTCTTCGGAATGAACACCAGGTCGCCTTTGTTCACAGTCCTGACCTCGTTTCCTACTTTGAAGGGGACGTTTCCTTCGATGATTACCAGAAGCTCGTCGTGGAACTTCTGAATGTGGAGCGCGTTACCACTGTCGCGGACAATTCCGACATTCGCCGTCAAATGGGATCCATCGACGACAAAGACGCGTTGTATAGGATCATTCTTTGTTGATTCGTCAGCTTCGAGAGAAGCGATGATCTGATCGAGGTTTTGAAAATACATAGGATCCTCCGCTTTGCGATGCTCGCTGGTCGCGCATGGCCCGCTGAACGGAATGATGTGACGCGTGGTGATCGGTCACCTTCCCCCACCAGCCTGCTGCCGCAGGCACTTTCCTCTCGACGAGTCTAGCGCTGGGGCCTGACGGTTCGCAAGAGGCCCAGGGAATAGTTAGAGGGGCAAGTTAGGACAGGCACTTTGCAGGAAATTTGCGGCAAGCGCGACAGGCGCTCCATGGGAAACCTGGCGCCCCAAAACCGGGCAATGTTCCGATTCCGACTTCCGTGAACGCCGGCCAGGCTGCCGTGAACCTGCCTCGAAGCTGCTTACAGACCCCAGCCCAAAAACGGCATGTGCGAACGTCTTAAGGCGCACCCACAAAACTCACACTCAGCGCCGCCTGGATCAATTCCTCGGCCCCGAGCCCCAGCGCCACCACCAGGACACCCGCCGCCGCCATGGCAGCGCCACTGGACCACCCCAGCTTCGCGGGCTGGCCGTCGGCTGCCTCGAACACCATGGGCTTGATCACGCGCAGGTAGTAGAACAGCGAGATCACGGTATTGATCACTGCTGCCACCGCCAGCCAGGCATAGCCGCCCTCGATGGCCGCGCCGAATAACAGCAGCTTGCCGAAGAAGCCGATCAGCGGCGGCAGGCCCAGGAAGGACAGGAGCGCCAGAATCAGAATGGCGGCGGTCCAGGGACGTTGTCGAGCCAGGCCCCGATAGTCTTCCAGTTCGGTACGGCCCCGCAGATAGGTCACGGTGGCGAACGCGGCCAGGTTGGCCACTGCGTAGCCCGTGAGAAACACCAATAGCGCGGGTAGCGCCTGTTCACTCAGCCCGATGACGACCACGGCCATCAAGGCATAGCCGGATTGCGAGACCGCCGACCAGCCCAGCAATCGTCTCAAATTGGTTTGCCAGAGCGCGGCAAGGTTGCCCCATGTCATGGTCACCAGGGCCATGATCGCCACTGCCCAGCGCCAGGCGATCGGGTCCGGCACCAGCATGACGAAGCGGGCCAGGGCCACCGCGGCCGCCACTTTGGTAATCGCGGTCAGCAAGGCCGCAACGGGGGCCGGTGCCCCTTGGGCCACGTCGGGCATCCACACATGGGCGGGGGCGGCGCCGAGCTTGAAGCTGAAACCGATCAGTATCAACACCAGCGCGGTGATGACCACCCAGGCATCCGGATTGCCCCGAAGCGCTGCAGCCACATCGCCATAGCCCGTGGCGCCGGTGAGGCCGAACAGAAGAACCACCCCCGTAACCAGCAAGGCATTGGCCAGGGCCCCCACGAGAAAGAACTTCATGGCCGCTTCGAGCGCCGGGCTCCAGTTGCGGTGGTAGCCCACCAGCACATAGCCTGCCGTGGACGAAAGCAGAATCCCGACAATGAGTTCCATGGTGTCATGGGCCGATACCATCATGACCGAACCCAGCACCGTGAACAGCACCATCCCGTAATACTCCCCGTGGCGCCGGTCCGTGGCCATCCAGCCGGGCGAGAGAGCAACGGCGATGATCGTGCTGAGGTAGATGAGGATCTTGGCGAACAGCGCCGCGCCATCCAGGGACCAGGTGCCGGCAAAGGTGAGCCGGTCCGGTTGGCCGAAACCGTCCGCGGTCAGCCAGGCACTCGTCGCCAGGAGTCCAACGGCCAACCAGGCGCAGACGTGGTGCCAGCGATGAGGAATGAAGGCGGCCAGCAGAATGATCGCGACGGCGCCCACCAGCAGCACCAGTTCAGGCAACAGGTCTCCGATCGGCATCAGGCGCTTCCTATCAGCCAGCGCGCGGAGGTGTGGATGAGTTCAAGGAGACCCCTTGGATAGACGCCAATGGCGATCACCAGCACCAGCAGGACGCCCAGCACCATGTATTCCGCCGGCCGCAAATCGGCCAGGTCCGACCAGCGCTGGGGCAATTCACCGAAAAACAGCGACTGCAGCATGCGCAGGAACAACGCCGCGGTGATCAGAATGCCCAGAAGGCCGATGCCGGCGAGCCAGGGATAAACCCCGAAGGTGCCCACGAAGATATGGAATTCCGCCACGAAACCGGCCATCCCGGGCAACCCGAGACTGGCAAAGGCCGCGACGGTGGTGGTCGTCGCAAGCCGCGGCGTGCGGGCGGAAAGGCCGCCGAAGTCGGGCAGGTGATAGGTCTCGGCCCGCTGCCAGACGGAGCCGGCAATCAGAAAGAGCGCGCCGGTAATCAGGCCGTGAGCCACCATCTCCACCGTGGCCCCGGTCAGGGCCATCTGCCGTGCCGCCTCGCTGCCTTCCAGCAGAGCGCCGGCCGCGGCGATGCCGAGTACCGCATACCCCATGTGATTGATGGAGGTGTAGGCGATCAGGCGTTTCATGTCCTTCTGGCCCAAGGCCACCAATGCCCCGTAGAGAATGGACACCAGCGCAAGGATAGCCAGGGGCAGACTCCACTCCATGAACGTCTGCGGCATCATGCTGTAGGGGATCCGGATCAGCCCGTAGGTGCCCATTTTCAGCAGGACACCGGCCAGGATGGCGGAGGCGGGGGCCGGTGCATCCACATGAGCCCGGGGCAGCCAGGTGTGGAACGGAAACAGCGGAGTTTTGATGGCGAACCCGAGCAGGAAGCCGACCATGACCACGCTGGCGAATACGCCCGCACCGGCCAGGGGCTGCTGCGCGATCAGCTCCCGCATGTCGAAAGTGAGGGGATCGGCGGAGAGGTAGAGACCCAGGATGGCCAACAGCAGGAACAGTGAACCGAGCAGCGTGTAGAGAAAGAATTTCAACGCGGCGTATTGGGGCTGGCCATGCCCCCAGCGACCGATGAGGAAATACATGCCCACCAGGGTCAGGTCGAAGAACACATAGAACAAGAGCAGATCCAGCGCCAGGAACACCCCGAGGGATGCCACCTCGAGGAACAGCAGCCACGCGTAGTACTGCCGGGCAGCGCCCCGGGTATCCACCGGATAGGCGATGGCGCCCGTGAAAAGAAGGGCCGTCATGGCCGCGATGGCCAGGGCAATGCCATCCACGCCGAGGCGAAAGCCCATGCCCAGGGAAGGCACCCACTCCACTTCCTCCACCAATTGGAACAACGCACCATCCGTGTCGAAGCGTCCCCAGGCGATCCCCATGAGCAACAGCGGAACGAGGGAGGTGAATACGGCGAACCAGCGGGATGCCCGCTCAGGCCAGCCGGGCCAGAGCGCCAGAGCGAGGGAACCCAGCAAAGGGACGGCCAGTGCCCAGGTGAGAATCAAGAGAAACCTCCTGTGTATGCGGCGATGATCAGAGGGAGGGCCATCACGAAGAGGCCGGCGACGAGCAGGCTGTAATAGTGGTGAAGCTGGCCGGTTTGCGACTGGCTGGCCCCTTGCCCCGCTCTACCGGTGAGTCGGGCGAGGCCTTCGGGCAAGCCATCGAAAACCCATTCGCCGGCGCGGCTGCCGAAATCCGCCAGCCATAGGGCGAAGTCAGCGCAGAGGCGGATTCCCGCATCCACCACGCGGTCGTCCAGGGCCGCCAGTGCCTTGGCAACGTTGTGGACGGGCCACACCACTGCAAACGAGGCAAGCTGTCGCAGTTTCATCCAGTCGGTAAAGAAGGCGATCCAGGCCGGGCGCTCCGTTGACCACCATTGCGACCAGGCCAGCTTCTTACCCGAATAGAGGCCAAGCAGGACCAATGCGAGGGACAGCAGGAATTCCCAGAGCTTGGTTTCGGGAAAGGACGCGGCCAGCCGGTCGGCGACGGCTTTGCCGACGTCCGGAATCCAGGCAACACTGCTGATCAACACCAGGCCGGCGAGAAAATAGACGGCACCCCGCCCCCACCGAGCGACAGAGGCTTCAGACTCCGTCTCGCTCCCGAGGTTTTCGGGAAACAACGCCCATTGGAATTGCGCGGCATAGATGGCGCTGATGCCCCCGGCCAGGGCCACGAGCACGGCGATCCAGGGCGAGATCGTGCCGGTGGCGGTCATGACCATTTCCTTGCTCCAGGCCGGGCCCAGCGGAACCAGGCCGGCCAGACCCAGGGCCGCGGCCAGCGACGCCCAGCGCAGCCATCGCGGCAAGGGTTCGTGCCCTAGATGCCTGAACTCGTGGGAACCGGCTTGCTGGCCGGCAATGCCCCCGGTCAGGAACAACGGGGCTTTCATAACGGCGTGCAGGGCGAAATGCAGCAGGCCGATGGCCGGATAGCCCGCGCCGATCGCCACGAACATCAGACCGTAATGGGCCGAGGTCGAACCCGCCAACAAGCGTTTGGCATGGGGGGAAGCAATCGCCACGAGTCCGCCCGCGATCGCCGTGGCCAGCCCCGCGCCCAGCACCACCGGCCCGAACCAGATCACTTCGGCCAGCAACGGCTGCATCTGCGCCAGAAGAATGACCCCGGCCGCCACCATGGTGGAGGCGTGGAGCAGGGCCGAGACGGGCACCGGCCCGGACATGGCGGAAAAGAGCCAGGGCGCGAACGGCAATTGTGCCGATTTGCCCAGGGCCGCGACGATCACCCCGGCGGCGAATAGCTCGGCATAGGGGGACTCCAGGGCCGTGAGACCGGCGTACTCGAAACCGCCGGTCTGCTGAAACGCCACGAAAGCGGCCAGATACAGACCGAGATCGGCGGCCCGGGTGGTGATGAAGGCCTGGGCCGCATGGCGCCCTGTCCGGTTGTCTTCGTATTCATGGCCGATCAATACCCAGGACAGCGCCCCGGCGACTTCCCAGGCGATCAGGAGCGTGAGCAGATCCCGAGCCAGGATGAGCAGTTCCATGACTCCGACGAAGGCCACCAGCAAGGAAACCAGCCGTCCAAGCCGCTCCGCCGTTTCATGGGCCGCGGCATAGAGAATGATGGGCGCGGCGACAAGCGGAACGATCAATGCCGGCAGGCGGGTCTGGTCCGTCAGTCCCAACTCGAGGGCCAGTACGCCGCTCCACTGGAGCATACCGGTCCAACCCCCCGCTTCCGCCAGCCATGTCAGCACCAGCGTGATTGCGACAACGCCAGCGGACGAGACGGCCATTGCCCGCCGCGAGGCGTGACGCCACCAGGGCGCCAGCAGCACGGCTGCGAGGATGGGCAAGAGCGGCACCAGCCAGAGCATCAGTGCTTCAACCCATCCAGGGCTTCGGTGACATCCGCCTGCTTGGCGCGATACACCGCAGTCACGAGCGCGAAGCCCATGGCCATTTCGATCGCCATCACCATCATCACGATAATGGTCAGCAGCTGCCCTTCAGGGACGCCACCGCCGGTCAGGGCCCAGAAGGCCACCGCGGCCAGCATGATGCCGTTGAGCATCAGCTCCAGTCCCATCATCAGCATGACGATGGACTGCTGGGACAAGGCGCCATACACGCCGATCCCGATAAGCGCGGCTGCGACGATCAGAAGCGTGGTCAGTGTCATCGGCTGCCTTCCTCCAATGGTGTCAGGCGTATTCAGTGACAGTGGTCGTGATCGCCACTTTCGTCTTCCTCGGGCAGATCGGCCGGGTCGCCTCCCGGCTCCATGCCGGGCGGCTGCGAGCCCTCGTTGGCATCGCCATAGCGGCCCCGGTGGCTGGTCAAGGCAACGACACCGATCATGGTCGCCAGTAGCGTGACCCCGGCGGATTCGAAGATCAGCATGGAGTCACCCAGCAATTCATGTCCCAGGGAAACCAGCGGCTCCAGTCCCGGCGGATGAGGGCGCGAGGGAAATTCCCCGAAGAACGCCACGCCGCTCAGCGCGACAAAAGCCACCACACCGACGCCGATGGCCACTTTTTCCTGGTGGACCATTTTCATGGGATTGAGCCCGGCGGGGTTCATCATGAACATCACCATGTAGAGGGCCATCACCATCATCTCCACCGCCATCATGAAGAACAGGGCCACGCCCAGATAAATGGCCGCCAGCAACAGCATGATGACGCCCACCGCCAGGAAGGAAATCAGCAGGAAGAAGGAGGCGCGGACCATGGAATCGGTAACGAACACGCGCCAGCCGGCGTAGATCGCGATCAGGGCATTGATGTAAAAAACGACATCCACCGCGCTCATAACAAGGCCTCCACCCCGGCCCAGGCCAGGCCGAGAAACGACAACGGCAACAGCACCACCCACGCCACGGTCAGGAACCGGTCGGGAGACGGCCGGGGGACACAATGGCCGAGCACCAGCAAGATCAGGAGCAAGGCCAGGATCTTGATCAGCAGCCAGACCGGCCCAGGGAGGACGGGACCGTGCCAGCCCCCGAGAAAGGCCGAAGCACCGATCGCCGCGAAGGCGACCAGCATGGCGGTCCGGGCGATCTTCCAGAGCAACAACGTACGACCGGCCGTCTCCGCGGAGGTGCCCCCGGAAAGATCCGCCGAGTCGGCGAAATTCAACGGTCCCCAGAAACTGATGCCCAGCCCCACGATCAGGAACAGCGGCAATCCCAATGGCTGGCGAACGACATTCCACAACGCCGCCTGATCCTCCACCACCACGCTGAGTTGGAGCGATTCCGCCGGCAGGGCCACGCCGATCAGTACGAACATGCTCACCAGGATGTACGAGAGACCCAGCGACACGTAGCGGTACGCACCCAGCATCGGGAAATGGGCGTTCGCGGACCAGCCGTTCAGGAAAATCACCACCGTGGCCAGCGGTTCCAGGGCGCCCCAGAACACGATGCTGGTGGTGAAATCCGCCGGCACGAATCCGCGAGACCAGGGCACCAGGGCCAGCCCCATGGCGGCCAACGTCAGGTACAGCACCGGCGCCAGGCGACAGGCCTGCCGGTCCGGGACTTCGGTCTGATTGACCGGCGCGTACCAGAGGCTGGCCGCATCCTGGAGCGGAGATACCCAGCCGTTGCGGCCCGCAAGACCGGTAATGCGTGCGCGAACCGCGGCGTCCATCACGGCCACGCAGTAGACGCCCAGCCCCAGCGCGACCATCACGGCACACACCTGAGCGGCAACAAGACTCATGCCATCCCTCCTGTTTCCAGGCTGGCCATGACCGCGACGGCCTCGCTCCATTCCAGGCCGATCAGCAGCTCTTCCAGTATTTCGCTGCAGTCCGCCGGTTTTCGGTCTTCGGTCAGCGGGCCCAGGGGTGTTTCCACCGTTCCAGCGGGGGCCGCCATCGCGTCCTGCTTCTCCGCCGACCCGGCCAGAGCCAGCGACTGGTTGGCTTCATCGAACCACTGTTGCCAGCGTGCGGCGCAATCGCCGCGTTGTTGGGTCAGCACTTCAAAGTCCAGTGAGCGGTACGCAGGATCTTCGGCGCGCGCATCCCGGGCCCACCCCGCTGCGCGGGCTGCAGGGCCGCGAAGCCGGTCAGCCTCCGCTACGCCCTGGTCCGCGCCGGCGAAGGCCCACAGGGCGCGCAGCCATCGTTCCGGGATCCGGTCCCCCGGCTGCATGTCCCTCGCGAGGCGCAGCAAGCGCGTTGCATAGGCGCTCATTCCGTTCAGGCGGAGCACATGGCTCAGCCGGCTCAAATGATGCCGGGCCCGGGCCATTTCCAATTCAGCGATGGGAACCTCCTGCTCCACAGCCCGCGCGAAAATCGGTGCCAACTTGATGGGATAAGGCTGCGATTGCACCTCGAAGCCTGCCACAACATCCCCATGAAGCTTGATATCGGCCACCAGTCCGGCGGGCAGAAGAGGTGAAAACGGGCCGAGGGTGAAATCCATGGGATCCAGTTGCAGACCGTCCCGCAGATCGTCTTCCGGCATGGCCATGGGTCTGCCGTAAGGTTTTCCGCCCATCATGCCTTCACCGCCATGGCCGTCGCCCAGTCCCTTCCAGGGCGCGGGCGGCCTGTCCTCGCACAGGTCGGGATCGCCGTTGCCTTCTCCAGCGAGCAGTTGTCGGTAAGCCTCTTTGGCCGCTTCGGGAAGCCGTTCCAGCTCAGCCACTTCCCTTGCGGAACTGCCGTGCAGCTCGCTGGGAGGTTCGGTACCGTGCCAAAGGGAGACGCGCGGCGAGGGCACTTGATCGTGCAGGCGCCGTAACGCGTCCCATTCCGGTTTCATGATGCGCCCCACCACCAGGAGCACACGGCATCTGCGCGGCGAATCCACCACAGTGACATGAGGCGACAGAAGCAAGGCATCGAGTCCGGATTGGCCTCCTTTGCCCAATACCGGAAAAACCGGCGCAGGGGCTCGGGCTGCGAGGCGGCGCAGGGCGTTCATTGCCATTTGAAGGCCCCCTCACGCCAGCCGTAAAGGATGCCGACGGAGAGAATCCCCAGGAACATGCCCATCTCCATGACCGCCTTCATGCCCTCGGCCACATAAACCACCGCCCAGGGGTACATGAACATCATTTCCATCTCGAAGGCGATCAGCAGCAGCGTCATGGGGTAATAGCGCACGTGAAAGCGGTTCCACGCATGGGTTTCCGGCTGACCGCCTCCAAGAAACGGGGCCCGTTGGGGCCAGGAGATAAGATAGCGGGATGGCCGAGGCGTGCGCTGCATCCACAGCCCGAGCGCCGCGGTAACGAGTGCAACCAGCAAGAGAGTGAAAAGCTGTTCCTGTTCCATTCCGCTAGCCGTGTTTTCCTGTCGGAAGATGGGCGATCGAGTACGAAACACTTCGCTTTCAGTTTATTGACACTAGCCGCATTTTCAGGCCTACGTCAATGGCCCGTGACACGATCGGTGGTGGAATGGCCGGTCAGAACGCGGCCATGAGATAGCCCCGTTCGACTTGTTCTTTCAGCCACGGCTGCTTCCCCCGGGAGGCGATAAAGCCGGACACCGGCCTCCGACAATGAAAGGCTACCTGAATTCTGTTTTCTTTCCGATGGGCCAAGCACGTTGCGGGTGCTCCCCGGTTGCCTCTCTGGACAGAGGTAGATGGAGGCGATTTAGCAACACCATCTAGCTCGCCGAACAGATGAGGAAGGTGTCGACGGGTCGGGGCGGGGCGCGCCGTGGCCGATAGCAAACGCGCCAAGATTGCGAACCTCCTGCTCGCGATTCCGAATCGATTGAAGAGCAATCCCGGGGGCGATGTTCGAGCCATTCGTAGCGGGCTCTAAATCCGATCCCCCGCGCTCATCGGAGTGGTCGCATTGCTTCAGGATCCAACCAAGCCGCTCGGACTGTGACAGACTGGGTTCCAGATCTCCGAAAAAGGACATCTAATGGCCGGAGCAAGCTTGCTCAGCCTTCTCGACGACATCGCCACCTTGCTCGATGACGTCTCGGTGATGACCAAGGTCGCGGCCAGGAAGACTGCGACGCTTGTCGCGGACGATCTCGCGGTCAACGCCCAGCAGGTCACGGGCATCTCGGCCAAGCGTGAGCTCGGCGTCATATGGGCGGTCGCAAAGGGTGCGGCCCTCAACAAGGTCATACTGATTCCGGCCGCGCTGCTGATCAGCGCCTTCCTGCCGTGGGCGATCGTGCCGCTTTTGATGCTGGGCGGTGCATTCCTGTGCTACGAAGGTGCACACAAGGTCCATCACAAATTCTTTCACAGCGAAGTCGACAAACAGGAGAAGGAGCAGCTGAAGAAGGCCTTTCGGAATCCGGAGGTCGACCTGGTCGCTTTCGAGGAAAAGAAGATCAAGGGAGCCATTCGAACGGACTTCATCCTGTCGGCCGAGATCATCGCCATTGCACTGGGCGCAGTCGCCACGGCAACGCTGAGCGTGCAGCTCGGTGTGCTGATCGCCATCAGCGCGCTCGTGGTCGTGGTCGTTTACGGGCTGGTCGCCGGCATCGTCAAGATCGATGATCTCGGCGTCCGGATATCGGAGCACGGCGGCTGGCTCGGGCGCCTCGGGGAGTGGCTCATCGCCGCCTCGCCGGTGGTGATGAAGGGACTTGCAATCGTGGGCACCCTCGCGATGTTCCTGGTCGGCGGCGGGATCTTTTCGCACAACATCGGCCCCCTCGAGCATCTCTTCAAGGGTTGGGCGGCACGTACAGGTCCTCTCGAGGCGGTCACCCGGTTATTGCTCGACGGACTCCTGGGCGTCGCGATCGGCGCTGTCATCGTGGCGATTTTCCTCCTCGGTTCCAGGCTCATGGGCAAAGATGAGGATTCGACGACCGATCACTAGTCGGTTACGGGTGTCCTTCGCCCTCTTGCTCCCGCTGATCGTCGCACCGTTCGTCGGCCCGCGGAGGTCGCACAAGCCCGACAGAGCGCCTTGCCGCGAGACCCGCACGCGAAATCCGGGACGCCCACGATCCGTATTCGCCGAAATGGATACCGAACGATCGGAGCAGGATGCTCTTCGTATACTCTCCCATCTTCGATCACGCGAGTGCCTACCGATGCCTGAACCGCGTACCGCCGCCCGGTCTGGTTTCCGGGTGAAGCTTTTCGCCGGATTGAGTGTAACAATGCCGGCCTTGCTCGTTCTGGCGCTTCTGCCGGGCTGTCAGGATCGCGCCGGGGCCGACGTTACCGAAATGCTGCTGGGTTCGCGCGTGCTGGTGTTCGATGACGGGATGGACATGCGCGCCATCCAGTCCAGGCTCGACGCCTTGCACGAACGGCAAAAGCTCGACGAATTCAGCGATGAACGTTTTGCGCTGCTGTTCAAGCCGGGCGAGTACGACCTGAAGGTGACCGTGGACTATTACATGCAGGCGGCGGGGCTGGGGATGACGCCCGGCGACGTGCGGATCAACGGCGCGGTGCAGTCGGTCTCGTCGACCTCGAACAACAAGGTCACCACGATGTTCTGGCGCGGCGCGGAGAATATCTACGTCGAACCGGAGGCCGACCCCATGCTGTGGGCGGTATCCCAGGCCGCTCCATATCGGCGCATGCACGTGGCGGGCAATATCAATTTCGACAAGGGCAGTTGGGCCAGCGGCGGTGTGCTCGCGAATTCCGTCGTCGAAGGCCGCGCCGGACTGACCACCGGCCAGCAGTGGTTTACCCGCAACAGCGAAATCGGCCGCTGGGAAGGCGGCAACTGGAACCGGGTGTTCGTCGGCGTCGAGGGCGCGCCGCTGGATCAATGGCCGGACAAGCCCACCACGGTCGTCGAGCAGACGCCGGTGATCCGGGAAAAGCCTTTTCTGACCTGGACCGAGACCGACGGTTATTCGATCTTCGTCCCGGCGCTCCGCCGCGAAAGCCGGGGCGTGTCCTGGCGTGACGGGGCCGAGGCCGGCACGCGCATCCCGCTCGAGCGCTTCCACGTGGCTCACCCCGATCGTGACGACGCCGGATCCATCAGCGAAGCGCTGGCCAAGGGCAAGCACTTGCTGATCACCCCGGGCATCTACCGGCTGGACGACGCCATCGAGGTCACCCGGGCCGATACGGTGATCCTGGGTCTGGGACTGCCGTCGCTGGTGCCCCGGACGGGCAAGCCCGCCATCACCACCGCCGACGTGGGCGGTCTGAAGATCGCCGGCATCATGATGGATGCCGGGCCCGAGCGTTCGCGTTCGCTGCTTAAGGTAGGCATCGAGGGCTCAGACTCGGATCACGCCGAGAACCCGACCTCGCTGCACGACGTGTACTGCCGGGTCGGCGGACCCCACGCCGGTCGCACCGAAGCCTGCGTGGTCATTCACAGCAACGACGTGATCGGCGACCACCTCTGGCTCTGGCGCGCCGACCACGGCGACGGCGTGGCGTGGGACGTCAATCCCGCCCGCCACGGGCTCGTCGTCCACGGCGACGACGTGACGATGTATGGGCTGTTCAACGAACACTTCCAGGGCTACCAGACCCTGTGGAACGGCGAGCGGGGCCGGACGTATTTCTACCAGTCGGAAATCCCTTACGATCCACCGAGCGTCGAGCAGTGGAACGACGACGGCCGGCCCGGCTTCGCCTCGTACAAGGTCGCCGATTCGGTGCAAACCCACCGGGCCTGGGGGCTGGGCATCTACAGCTTCTTCCAGGGCGAAGCCGCAGCCAACGGCGTGCGCCTTGAAAATTCCGTGGAAGTGCCCGATACCCCCGGCGTCGAGATCATCCATATCGTCAACTTCGCCGGTTTGAACGGCGGCATCGACCACGTGGTCAACGGCCTCGGACCGGCCACCGAGGTGGGCGAACTGACGTTGTTCGACGGTTATCCGGTCGGTGCGCCCGACTGACGGCCAGGCACGAAGCTGGAATCCGGAACGCCCACGACCCGTTCGAAATCCCCTACGCCTAGCGGCGAGTAGAATCGGGGTGTCCTGATTCCTCCCGCTCCCTGTCGTCGCGGGCAACGGCTGACCTACATTGGGCCACGGGGATGCGGCCCCAACGCGACGACGACAAGGAGCAAGGACGTAGATCACCGACATTCACCTGCCAGCTCGGCCAGCCTCAATGTCGCGTCATGCGCTGGCCTCCCGAGACCAGA
>JBPRGD010000161.1:0-6412 GCA_051428125.1 Candidatus Wenzhouxiangella sp. M2_3B_020 | reverse complement strand
ACGAAGCGGCGGCCGTTGACCAGCGTCAGCGTACGCTGCGCGCCCAGGCCGAGGAAGTCGACGAAGTTCTGGCCGACGGAAAAGCCGTTCTGCACGCCCTGCGGCGTGGCGTCCGGGTTGCCGAACGTCGGGATCTCGTTGAGTGCGTCGGCGACGTTGGTGTAGGCCCGGTCCTCGATGAGCTGGCGATCGACGGTGATGGCCGGGTAGAACGTGTCCAGCCCGGCGCGCTCGATCCGCGAGCCCGTGACGGTCACGCGTCCCAGGTCGGCGGAATCGCCTTCCTCCTGCTGTTCGGTGTCGTCGTCCTGGTTCTCGCCCTCTTCCTGCGCCAGCGCCGATGTCGATGCCATCAGCCCTGCCAGCGCGCCGGAAAGCAGGATTGCCTCCAGTACAGCCGTGATCGGTCTTTTGCGTAGTGTCATTCCATTGGCCTCTTGAATTGGTTGTTTTTCATGCAAGCGGACAGGGTCGCGACGGGGCAGCGCGCGACGCCCACTCGACCGGAAGCTTCACGAAATCCGGACATACGACGGCGTGGAATCGGTATGCGTTTTGTCAGAGTTGCGTCAGGAGGCGCCAACCGTCCCGGCATAAGTCACCCTGCATTTGCAAGCAAGGCGAACGGCTGGATGCAGATTCGGGCAGACAGGCCGGGCGTGGTTACAACCACAGGTGCCGTCATGGCGGTCGATGCATGCACCGCGTTTGAGCTTCTTATCGACGTCACCGCGTGTCAGGAATCTGTCAGGAAAGAGGGTGGAAGCTTGTCGCCCGCGGCTTTTACCGTATGCTGTCATTTTTGGGATGCGCTCTGCCCGCGCGGCAGCAAGACGAGATGCAGACGACCCGGGACCGATCCGGCAGCTTCTGGTTGTTCTCCGCGCTGATCGCGGCAAGTCTCGTTCTGCTTTTCGCGCTGACTTGGCAGTCGATCCGCGCGGCGCGTTCGCACGTCCGGATCGTCGAAAACGTCCTGATCGACTACGCCGGCGTCGCATCGGAGCAGTTCACGCGTTACCTCAACCAGTATTTCGGTACGTGGTGGTCGTTCCAGTACGGGCGGCTCCTGATCGACCATTACCAGCAGCCGGATGCCAGCGAGATGCGCTTTCTCCTTCCCAGCGATGCGCCGCCGACGCTGGTCGCGGCCCGGCGCGCGACCGATGCGATCTTCCGGATCGACTGGCCCACGGGATCCGTACGTGCTCTCGAAGGCGAGCTGACCGTCGACCCGGCGGCGATCCTGGCGGCGGCAGAAAGCCGGGCCGAAAAGAACCGGTTCTTCGTGCTGCACCTGGCCGGCTCGGCAGCGGTATCCCGTTTCGTGGTGTTCTACCCGCTGGAAGGTCGGAATCATTGGTACGGCGTGTTGTTCGATCCCGTCGCGGTCAACGAGCACCTGCGCAAGCTGGCCCGCGAGTACCAGCTTCTACCGCGCGCCATCGCGGGCGACCTGGAACGCAACAAGGGCATCTTCATTTCCCTGCGCGCACCGTCGGGCGATGTACTCTTCGAAGCCAATCCCGGATCGGGGGAGAACTGGCGTTCCGACTACACCTTCGTCGAAAACGAAATCGAGGGCGACTACCGCGGACTGTTTTCCGGCTTCACCGTGACCGCCGCGATCGATCCGCAGCTGTCGGAGCGGCTCATCATCGGCGGACTTCCACGCGGCCGGCTTCCAATGCTGGTGACGCTTCTCGCATTGACCACCGCAGTGCTCGCCGCGCTCTTCTGGGTGTTGCTGAAGGAGCGAGCGCTCGCGCGGATGCGCAACGAATTCGTCGCCCGCGTCTCGCACGAGTTCCGCACACCGCTGACGCAGATCCGCATGTTCGCCGAAACGCTGCTGCTGAACCGGTTCCGCTCGGAAGACGATCGCAGGCACCAGCTTCGGATCATCGACCGCGAAGCGAAGCGACTCGGACACCTCGTCTCCAACGTGCTGACGCTGTCCGGTCGTGATCGCCGGCGAACGCCGACCGACATGCAGCCGGTGGACGTGTGCGCGCTGCTCGGCGAGATTCTCGACGAGTACCGGACGATGCTGTTCGGGTCGACGACCGATCTCGAATTGCACGGATGCGAGCGCCACGATGAAGGAGCGGTGCTCGCCGCCGCCGACCCGGAGGCGCTCACGCAGGTCATCATCAATCTCATCGACAACGCCTGCAAGTACGGCCCGGCCGAACAGACGGTCCGGGTGACCTTCGACCACGACCAGCACGGCTGCAGCATCATGGTCGAAGACGAGGGTCCCGGCATACCGGAGCCGGAGAAGGAGCGGGTCTGGCATCTCTATTACCGTATCCCGCGCGAATCCGAACGCGCGATCAACGGCACCGGCATCGGGCTGCCGATCGCCAGGGAACTGGTCGAAAGCATGGGCGGCCATTGTCATGTCGAGGACCGGGCCGGCGGCGGGGCACGCTTCGTGGTCTCTTTGCGGAGGGCGTATTCATGAGTCGAATCCTTCTTGTCGAGGACAGTCAGGACCTGGCCGACGGACTGATCAACAACCTGGAAATGGAGGGCCATGAAGTGACGCACGTGGCGCGTGGCGACGAAGCCGTGGAGGCGTTCCGGGCCAGCCGACCGCAGTTGGTTGTACTCGACATGATGCTTCCGGTCATGGACGGCTTCTCGGTGCTCGAGCGCATCCGCGCCAACGACTCCGACACGCCGGTGCTGTGCCTGACGGCGCGCGGCGCCGAGGTCGACAAGGTGCGCGCGCTGCGATCGGGCGCCGACGACTACGTCACCAAGCCATTCGGCCTGATGGAATTGCTGGCACGCGTCGAGGCGCTGCTGCGCCGCTTCACGCCGAAGACGGTCAAGGTCATCGAACTCGGCGAGGTCAGCATCGACGTGCCCGATCGGACGGTGCTGCATCACGGCAAGCCCGTTGCGCTTTCGCCCAAGGAGTTCGATCTGCTGCTTACGCTCGCCATGCGTCCAAACGAAGTGATCAGCCGCCAGCGCCTGATGAAGGAGGTGTGGGGACATGGCGGCCGCGTCGTTTCGCGCACCGTCGATACGCACGTGGCCACGCTCAGGAGCAAGCTCGAGGAGGACCCCGCGCATCCGAAGCTGATCGTCACGAGCTGGAAGGCCGGATACAAGCTCGTCAGGCCGGAGTGATGCGAGCGACGACGAGGCGCAGCCGCATGCACCGCCGGACATGACATGACGATTGTCATCCACGTTTCCTGACCGACTTCACTGGCCCGCGTCCGCTCGCACCGACACACTGTTTCCGTCCAGACACGGAAACGCGAAATGAACGAATCACCGATCGCGACGTGCCGGGGAGTCGAATTCCGGTACGGCGATACGACGGCGCTGGCCGACGTCGACTTCGAGCTCCGCCCCGGGCGGATCAGCGCACTGCTTGGTCCGAACGGCGCGGGCAAGACGACATTGATCCATCTTCTTCTCGGCCTGCTGCCCGTCCAGCGGGGACGCATCGAGCTGTTCGGCGGCGCGGCGACGGCCGATGCCGCGGCCAGGAGACGCATCGGGGCGATGCTGCAGGCCAGCGGCGTGCAGGACAACCTGACGGTCGGCGAACTCATCGCATTGTTCGCCAGCTTCTACCCCTCACCGGCGGACGCCGAGGAACTGCGTGACGAATGCGGTCTCGCGGGACTGGACGGCCGCCGCTTCGATCGGCTTTCCGGCGGCCAGCGCCAGCGCGTGCTGTTCGCGCTGGCCGCCGTCGGCAATCCGGAACTGCTCATCCTCGACGAACCGACGACCGGGCTGGACCCGGCCGCCCGCAGACGGCTGTGGAGCGCCATCGAGGCGCGGCGGTCGCGCGGGACGGCGATCCTGCTGTCGACGCATTTCATGGAAGAGGCCGAGCAGCTGGCCGATCTGGTTCACGTGCTCGATCGCGGACGAGTGCGCGCAGTCGGGACGCCGGACGAGATCCGCCGAACCGTGCCGCGCGACACCATCCGCGCCCGGACCCGGCTGGACGTGACCCGCCTCCGGGGCCTGCCCGGCGTGCAGCGCGCGACGATGACCGGACGCGTCGCGGACCTGCTTTCGTCCGATGGAACCGCGACGCTGCGGGCTCTGATGGAGGCCGATGCCGCGCTCGAGGACATCGAGGTTCGCGGCGCCGATCTCGAAACCGCATTCCTCGCGCTGACCGAACGGGAGGCCGCATGAACACTGCAACGTTTCAAGGTAATGCCTGGTTCCAACTCGTGCGCGCGCAATGCATGAACCTGGCCCGGGAGCCCGCCTATACGCTGCCCACGCTGCTGTTCCCGGTGATGTTCTACGCGTTCTTCGGATTGCTGATGGTGCCGGGCCAGTCGCTGTGGCTGCTGTGCACGTTCGGCACGTTCGGCGTCGTCGGCGCAGCGCTGTTCTCGTTCGGCGTCGGCATCGCCACCGAGCGCGCGCAGGGTTGGCTCAGACTGCTGCGCGCCTCTCCTGCTCCGCTCCCGGCCGTCATCGCCGGCAAGGCTTTCGGCGCGGCGACGTTCGCGCTGCTCATCGTTGCGCTGATGGGTACGCTGGCGGTCGTGTTCGGAGGCGTTACGATGTCGACCGTCGAGTGGTTCGAGCTAGCGGCAGTGCTGGCGCTCGGAACGGTGCCGTTCTCACTGATGGGATTGACGCTGGGGCTGTGGCTGTCGCCGAATGCCGCTCCGGCCGTGATCAATGTGGTGTTCCTGCCGATGGTCTTCCTGTCGGGCCTGTGGGTTCCCGTCATGCAGTTCCCGCAATGGCTGCAGGGGTTCGCCACGTGGCTGCCGCCGTACCATCTCGCCGAAATCGCGCTGCACGTCACCGGCACGAAACATGCCGACTGGGCCTGGTCGGTGGTTATCCTCTGCGTCTACACGCTGATGTTCGCCGTGCTGACCGGCCTCGGCTGGCGCCGGCTGGACGGCATACGGCGCTGAACCAGCCAATGAAGACCGAACGATAAGTGGAACATCGCGAACGAAGGACCATGCCGATCCACGCCTTCCAGACAGGACACGATCGTTCACGCGTCGGCCTCCAGCCATGAGCCCCCGCAGACTGCTCGCGCGCGTTCATCGACGACTGGTGCCACCCGAGGCCGGTATCGGCTGGACAGCGTACCTCTGGCTGATCTACCTGGCGTTCTTCTTCATCGAATGGTTCTTCCGGCCGATGACACCGCTGGAGGCCGTCGCGATCGTCGTCACGATGATCGCGTTCCTGGCCCTGTATTTCAGCGCGTTCCGGCGCCAGGGCCGCGACGCGCTGTTGCACGTCGGGGCCATCGCCGCGCTGGCCGTCGCATGGGCCGGGCTCAGCGCGGGTTCCAGCGTATTCTTCATCTACGCGGCCAGCTTCGCGTTCCTCGTCGGTCCGCCGCGCGTCTCCATCTGGGTGGTCGCCGCCATTGCCGCGATCGCGGGCCTGACCGCGATCGTCGTCGACGCGATGCTGTTCTACTGGCTGCCGGGCGTATTCATCAGCATGGTCATCGGCGCGGCCAACATCTTCTTCGGCGAGCAGCAAAGGCGCAACGCCGAACTCCGGCTCAGCCAGGCCGAAGTCCGGCGGCTCGCCCGCGTCGCCGAGCGCGAGCGGATCGCACGCGATCTGCACGACGTGCTCGGGCACACGCTTTCGTTGATCTCGGTCAAGAGCGAACTCGCCGGCCGGCTGCTGGACCGCGACCCGGGCCGCGCCCGGGAAGAGATCGAATCGATCCGGGAGTCGGCACGCCATGCGCTGGCCGAGGTGCGCGAGGCGATCGGCGGGTTCCGCGAGCAGACGCTGGAGCAGGCGCTCGACCATGTCCGAGCCAGCCTGCGGGCAGCGGACGTCGAACTCGAATCCGAAGTCGATCCCGACCTTGCGTTGCCGCGGCAGCACCAGGCCATGCTCGCGCTGGTCATCCGCGAAGCGGCCACCAACATCATCCGGCACGCCGGAGCCCGTCGCGCCCGCCTCGTGCTGGAGTGCTACGACAGCGCGTACCGACTCGTCGTGACCGATGACGGCCCCGGACGAATCAGGTCCGACGGCGGCGGTATCCAGGGCATGCGGGCGCGCATCGAATCGCTGGGCGGGATGCTCGCGATCGACGAAAATGGCAAGACCATCGTCGCGACCGTGCCGGAGCCCGAGCCATGATCCGCATCCTGCTGGCCGAGGACCAGAAGATGCTGCTTAGCGCAATCGGCGCGCTGCTCGACCTGGAGGGCGATCTCGAGGTCGTCGGCAGCGCGGAGGACGGGGAATCGGCCAAGGCCATGATCGAGGAGAAAACGCCCGATCTCGTCGTCAGCGACATCGAGATGCCGGGGCTGACCGGCCTGGAGCTGGCCGAATGGCTGCGCGACGCGCATCCCGGCATCCGGATGCTGATACTGACGACCTTCGCGCGGCCCGGATACCTGCGCCGGGCCCT
>JBPRGD010000160.1:0-1087 GCA_051428125.1 Candidatus Wenzhouxiangella sp. M2_3B_020 | reverse complement strand
TCGATTCGTCCCCGTTCCGCGAGACCAACTACAGCCCCGAGATCTGGACGAGCTGGCGCACCGGCGTCGATCTTGCCGTCATGCGCTGGCAGATGCTCAACCTGGGCTTCATCCATCAGTCGAATGGCCAGGGAGGGGCCGAGTCGCGCAGCTGGAACCGGCTGTACGCGACGTTCGGCTTCGAGCGCGGCGACTGGGAACTCTACGTTCGACCGTGGCTACGGGTCGAACCGCCGGGCATCGACGACAATCCCGACATCGAGGAATTCTACGGCCACGGCGACCTCCGGCTGGTCTGGCGCGGTGCCCGTCACGACGTGGGACTGACCGCGCGGCTGGCGGCGGACGAAGGCCGCGGCGCGCTGCAGTTCGACTGGCACTACCCGCTGATCGGGGACCTCAAGGCCTATCTCCAGATCTTCACCGGCTACGGCGAGTCGCTGATCGATTACAACCACCGTCAGACGACGATCGGCCTCGGCGTTTCGCTGGTCCAGTAGCGCGGGTTCCCCTTCATGCCCGACCAGCAACCCGTGATCGAAGTCCGGGCCGACGACGGCCACCGGTTCGAACTCATCGACATCTGTCCCGCACGCACGCGGCGGACGTTGCTGTTCCTTCCGGGCATGGGGATCACCGCGCGACACTACATCGGCTTCGCGAAACACCTGGCGGCCGGACGAACCCGCGTGCTGATCCACGAATGGCGCGGCGCGGGCTCGTCGGACCGGCGCGCCGCCCGCGGTAGCGACTGGGGTTACCGCGAGCTGGTCCAGTACGACCTGTCGGCGGCCCTGGACACCGCGGTCGAGGCCGCCGAAGGCGAGCCGGTCTGGGCGGGCGGTCACAGCCTCGGCTCGCAGCTGGCGTGCATCACGGCCGCGCGCGCGCCGCAACGCATCCGCGGCCTGACCCTGGTCGCCGGCGGCCTGCCCTTCCCGCCGCTCTATCCCTGGTCGATGCGCCTGAAGCTGCGTGCGCTTCTTCCGATCATCCCGCTCATGTCGAAGCTGCTGGGATATTTCCCGGGTCGGCGCCTGGGCTTCGCCGGCAGCGAGGCGCACGGCGTGATGCGCGACTGGACTCG
>JBPRGD010000159.1:0-3931 GCA_051428125.1 Candidatus Wenzhouxiangella sp. M2_3B_020 | reverse complement strand
CGGCCTCCCAGGCCGCACCGAGCACGGCTTCCTTGCTCCAGAACCCGGCCGTGACCAGCGGCAACGCGGCCAGCGACGCCGCGCCGATCGTGAAGGCCGCGGCGGTCCACGGCATGGTCCTGCGCAGCCCACCCATCCGGGCGACGTCGTGCTCGCCGTGCAGGTGGCGGATCACCAGTCCCGCGCCGAGAAACAGCAGCGCCTTGAAGAACGCGTGCGTCATCAGGTGGAAGATCGCCGCCGACCAGGCGCCCAGGCCGAGGGCGACGAACATGTAGCCGATCTGGCTGATCGTCGAGTACGCGAGGACCCGCTTGATGTCGCGTTGGGCCAGCGCGCTCAGGCCGGCGATCAGCAGCGTGGCCACGCCGACGGCGACGACCAGCCCCATCGCGACGGCCGAGAGCTCGAACAGCGGGTGCAGCCGCGCGACCAGGTAGACGCCGGCGGTGACCATCGTCGCGGCGTGGATCAGCGCGCTGACCGGGCTGGGGCCGGCCATCGCATCGGGCAGCCAGACGTGCAGCGGGAACTGCGCCGACTTGCCGATCGCGCCGACGAGCACCAGCACGGCGACGAGCAGCGCGATGCCTGTGCCGGGTGTCCATTGATTCCCGGCCGCGGCCAGCACCGCCTCGATCTCCAGCGTGCCGAACGCCGCGAACAGCGCGAGGATCGCCAGCAGCAGCGCGACGTCGCCCAGGCGCGTGACGACGAACGCCTTGCGCGCCGCAAAGCCGTTGCCGGCGTCGTCGTACCAGTGGCCGATCAGCAGGTAGCTGCACAGCCCGACCGCTTCCCAGCCGGCGTACAGCACGACGAGGTCGTCGGCCAGCACCAGCACGAGCATCGCGGCGACGAACAGGTTCAGGTAGGCGAAGTAGCGCGCGTAACCGGGATCGCCGGCCATGAACGCCGCGGAGAAAACGTGGACCAGCAGCCCGACGCCGGTGACGATCAGCATCATCCACAGCGACAGCGCGTCCAGGTGCAGCCCGACGTCGACTGCGAGATCGCCGACGGCGAACCACTCGAAGACCGTCTCGCCAATCACGTCACGAGTGGAACCGCCATCGCCGAACCCGGCCGCGGCGACGACAGCGAGGACGAACGACAGCGCGACGGTGCCGCAGCCCAGCCATCCGACCGCGCGCGTCGACATCCGCCCGCCGGCCAGCGCCAGCACGACGAAGCCGGCCAGCGGCGCGGCCGGGACCAGCCACAGCGGCGTCATCCGCGCATCTCCCGGACCGCGTCCATGTCCAGCGTCCGGAAGCGGTGGAACATCTGCAGGATCAGCGCCAGGCCCACCGAGACCTCGGCCGCGGCCAGCGTCAGGATCAGGATGAAGAACACCTGGCCGTCGGGCTGGCCCCAGTGCTGGCCGGCGGCGACGAACGCCAGCCCGGCCGAATTCAGCACGACTTCCAGCGACATCAGCATGAACACGACGTTGCGCCGGATCAGCACGCCGGTGACGCCGAGCGCGAACAGCACCGCGGCGACGGCGAGAACGTGGCCGATCGGCAGCTCGATCGGCAGCCCGCTCACGGCGCCTCCCCTGCCTCGCGCCGCCGGCCGATGTGGAACGCGCCGACGAGGGCGGCCAGCAGCATCAGCCCGGCCATCTCGACGAGCAGCAGGTAGCGCGTGAACAACGCGATGCCGACGGCGCGCGCCGGGACCGTCTCGCCCATCGCGCCGGCGGTGGCCTCCGACACATCGGGCGCCTGCCCCAGCAGCCACAACCACTCGGCCAGCAGCACCGCGACCAGCAGCGCCGGTCCGACCCAGTTACGCGGCGCCAGCCACGCGCGCTCCTGCGCGACGGTCTCGGGGCCGAGCTTGAGCATCATGATGACGAACACGAACAGCACCATGATCGCGCCGGCGTAGATGATGACCTCCAGCGCGGCGGCGAACGGCGCGCCGAGCAGGTAGAACAGCACCGCGACGGCGAACAGCGAGACGACGAGGTAGAGCAGCGCGTGGACGGCGTGGCGGGCGAAGACGACCATGGCCGTGGCCACGATCGCGATCGTCGAGGCGATCCAGAACGCGGTCAGCATGACGGCCGGCTCCACCGCATCCTCACGGCATCAGCCTGCGCGGGTCGGTGGGCGGCGCCTCGTCCTCGGCCTCGCCCTTGTCCTTGCCGCCGACGGCCATGCCGGCGACGCGGTAGAAGTTGTAGTCGTGGTACTTGCCGGGCCCGGCGATCGTCAGGTCGTCCTTCTCGTAGACCATCTCGGCGCGGTCGTACTCGGCCATCTCGAAGTCCGGGATGAGCTGAATTGCGTAGGTCGGACAGGCCTCCTCGCATAGGCCGCAGTAGATGCAGCGCGAGAAGTTGATGCGGAAGAACTCCGGGTACCAGCGCCCCGACTCGTCCTCGGACTTGTCCAGCGCGATGCAGTCGACCGGGCACGCCACCGCGCAGAGGTTGCAGGCCACGCAGCGCTCCTGGCCGTCGGGGTCGCGCGTGAGCACGATGCGGCCGCGCGTGCGCGGCGGCAGGTACGGCTGCTCTTCCGGGTACTCGATGGTCTCGCGCCGCTTGAAGGCGTGGGCGAACACGCGCCACAGCGTCCGGAGCTGGCTGATCATCGCTGCGCCTCCTTCATGGCGCCCCCTGCCCGGCGAGCAGCACCGCGCCGGTGACGAGGAAGTTCGCCAGCGTCAGCGGCAGCAGGATCTTCCAGCCGAACGCCATGAGCTGGTCGTAGCGCGGCCGCGGGATGGCGGCGCGCATCAGCACGAAGAGCATGACGAACGCGACGGTCTTGATGCAGAACCACGCCAGCGGCGGCAGCCACGGGCCCTGCCAGCCGCCGAAGAACAGCGTGACGATGATGGCCGAGGTCACGACGACGCCGACGTACTCGCCGACGAAGAACATGCCGAACTTCATTCCCGAGTACTCGGTGTGGTAGCCGGCCGTCAGCTCGTGTTCGGCCTCGGGCAGATCCAGCGGCAGCCGGTGGGTCTCGGCCAGCCCGGCGACGAAGAACGCGAGGAAGCCGAAGAACTGCGGGACGACGAACCACATCCCGGACTGGGCCAGCACGATCTCGCGCAGGTTGAACGTGCCCGCCAGCATGATGACGCCGGCCAGCGACAGCGCCATGAACACCTCGTAGCTGATCATCTGCGCGGCCGAGCGGATGCCGCCGAGCAGCGAGTACTTGTTGTTCGACGACCAGCCGCCCAGCGCGACGCCGTAGACGGTCAGCGACGTCATCGCCAGGAAGAACAGCAGCCCGATGTTCAAGTCGACGACCCATAACTCGGGCGTCAGCGGCACGACCGCGAAGCCCATCAGCGTCGCGCCGAGGATGATCGCCGGCGCGATGACGTAGACGGCGGTATCGGCGAACGGCGGGATCCAGTCCTCCTTGGTCAGGATCTTGACCATGTCGGCGACCGGCTGCAGCACGCCGAACGGCCCGGCGCGGTTCGGCCCGGGGCGGTCCTGCCACAGCCCGAGCAGCCGGCGCTCGGCCCACGTCAGCACCGCCGCGGCCAGAAGGATGGCGACGAACAGCACCAGCGCGATGGCGACGCTCATTCGCTTTCCTCCCCGGCGGCGCGCAGACGGACCATCTTCGGCGGCGTGCCGGCGATGAACGCCGTGATCTCGCTGGTCAGGTGCGCCGGCACGATCACGGCGCCGTCGGCCAGCCCGGGAATCGCGCGGGCCGGCAGCGCGAGCGTTCCGCGGTCGGACTCGAGCTCGACCGGGTCGCCCTGGTCGATGCCCAGTTCGTCCAGCGCGTCGGCCGACAGCCCGGCGAACGGCCCGTCGTAAAGCTGCGCGACGCGCTCGCGGATCGGCGGCGACCACGCGCTCAATTCCTCGGTGCCGAGGAACTCGGTGCGCGGCAGCAGCCGGTAGCGGCCGTCGCCGTGTTCCTCATGGACCTCGATCGCG
>JBPRGD010000158.1:0-10427 GCA_051428125.1 Candidatus Wenzhouxiangella sp. M2_3B_020 | reverse complement strand
TTTGCCGCGACCGTTGCAGCCGATCATCACGGCATGAAGAAGGACATCGTCGATACGGCCGTGGCCGCCGACGATTTCGACACCCTCGTAACCGCGGTTCAGGCCGCCGGCCTGGTGGAAACGCTGAAGAGCGACGGCCCGTTCACCGTGTTCGCGCCCACCGATGCAGCGTTCGCCGAAATTCCCGAGGCCGATCTGCAGGCACTGCTCGCCGACAAGGACAAGCTCACGAAGGTCCTGACCTATCACGTGGTGCCCGGAAAAGTCATGGCCGCCGACGTGATCGGGCTTGATTCCGCGACCACCGTCGAAGGTTCGGAGGTCGATATCGAGGTTGTTGAAGGTGGTGTGCAGATCGACGGTGCGAACGTCGTCCAGACCGACATCGAAGCAAGCAACGGCGTGATCCATGTGATCGATGCCGTCATCATGCCTTGATCGATCTTTATTGTTCACTGGCATAAGGACGGGCGGGTTTTCCCCGCCCGTTTTTTTTTGCACAAGGGAGCAAGAACGATTATCAGACGTGTTCTCACACCGTGAACGAAGCGCCGGATGGAGCAAGGGCGAGGTCACCTATAATCGTCAAGTGCAATAGGAGTCGTCAACCAAGGAGAAGGAATCATGGCAAATTGCTCTCGAAGAAACCTGTTCAAGCTCGCGGGCGCGGGATCGCTCGCACTGCTCCTGCCGGCCACGACCAGGTTCGGTGCCGCTTTCGCGCAGGAAAAGCTCGATCCGTCGTCCCCCCAGGCCAGCGCGCTGGGCTACGTGCACGATACGTCCGAAGTCGACAGCGGCAAGTGGGCCTCACACAGCGCCGATCAGAACTGCGCGAACTGCCAGCTCGCCCAGAACGTGGATGAAGGAGAATGGATCGGCTGCTCGATCTTCCCCGGAAAGAAGGTCAATCGAAATGGCTGGTGCAGCGCCTGGGTCAAGGCCCAGGGCTGAACCGGAACGGGCGTCCCGCCACCGCCCGTGTCGAAGAAACCGCCGGCTTCGTGCCGGCGGTTTTCTTTTTCTCATCCGCGGATGTCTTCAGCGGCTCGTGATCAGCAGCCAGAGCGCGACCACCAGCAAGCCGACCGGCGGCGAAAGCGCGACCAGCGTCGGCGACATATCGGCGACCAGCCCGAAGAAGCCGGCCATGCCCGCGAGAAGCTGGTACCCCAGCCCGACGCCGACGGCCAGCGCGACCTTGACGCTGACGGCACCTCTTCGGGTCGGCCTCGCGGCCAGCGCTGTGGCGATCAGCACCATGCCGATGCACGCCAGAGGCAGCGCCACTCGTCGCCACAGCACCAGCTCGAACTCGCTGGCGTCCTGGTTGCGCATCTTCAGGCTCTGGACGTACGTCCACAGGTCGCTCAGCGGGAGGCTTGCCGGCGTGCGCCGGAACAGCTCCAGCTGTCGCTCGGTGAGGAAGGAGGTCCACCGGTAGTCGGCGAATTCCCGGATGCGTTCGGCGCCGTCGACGTCGACGCGCTTGATGGTCACGTCCTCCAGCACCCATGTGTCCGGGGCGGGCACCGCTCGCTCGGCGTGGATCTGGCTTTCGAGGCTGCCGTCGGGCTCGAACCGGTAGATGACGATGTCGCCGGGCAGTTCGCCGGGCTCGAACCGCCCGACGTTCATGAACTGCGTTTCCGACCGGACCCAGAGGCCGTGCCACGGGTGCCACAGGCTGTTCTCCCCGGGTCCGGCACCGGTCGCGCCTTCCGGCGTGCGGTACAGCGCCGGCGCCAGGAACTGCAGGGCGACGAGTGCCGCCAGCGCGATCACGATGCCGGGAATCAGCGCGACGCGCATGATCCGCAGCAGCGACACGCCCGAGGCGCGCAGGACCGTGATCTCGTGCTGGCCCTGCATCGCCGAAAGCACGCTTGCGGTGGCCAGGACGGCGATGACCGGCAGCATGTCGATGAGATCCACCGGGACCTGCATCAGGGCGCGACCCGCGCTCTCGGCCGCCGAAACGCTGCCGCCGGCGTCGCCCAGCAGCTCCAGCAGCGTGGTCACCCACAGCAGCGCGCCGACGGCGACGAACATCGCGGCGTAGCCCTTCAGCAGGCTGGTCAGCACGTATCGCGAAACGATGGTCATATCGGCGCTCCGGGCCCGCGCCACTGCCACCAGAGCTTCAGCAGCAACAGGGGCACCAGGGCGATCGGAAGCCAGAACAGGCCCGGCAGGATGGCGATGGTGCCGGAATCGACACGTTCGACGAGCATGCCGATGAGACTGAAATACAAGGCGACCACGACACTGGCCGTGACCAGTTTGCTGGCCTGGCCCTGGCGCGGATTGATCCTGGCGATCCCCAGGGCCGTCAACGCGAGCAGCACGACCGACAGCGGCATCATCGTTCGCCACTGCAGTTCCCCCCATTCGAGCGGACCGGCGGCCTCGAGCAGGCGCGACGACGGCAACGCCCTGCGGATGCGCTGCCGCTCGACCGGAGGCGGGGGATCCAGTACCACGGTGAGCGTTTCGGAGCGGTTGACGAGATCGGCGTCGCCGTCGCGCTCGAGTCGATAGAAGCGCACGTTGCCGACGAAATCCAGCGCGATCGTGCCGTCGCCGCGGCGTCGCTGCTCGAGACGCTCGGCGCGCAGCAGGTTGCGGTAAGCAGGAAGCCGCTGGTGGACCAGCACGTTGCGCAGGGCGTCGCCGTCGCGCTGTTCGGCGTAGATCATCCACTCCTCGTCGCCGACCTCGAACCGGCCGGGCTCGACCCGCTCCAGGTCGATTTGCGCGGCCATCTCGCCCTCCATCCGGTAGAGGATCTCGTAGGCCCAGGGACGGAATCCGTGGGTGATCGCCGCGACCAGCAGCAGACCGACCAGCGCCAGGCTCAGAACGGCGCGCACGACGGCGCCGCGACCCACGCCGGCCGCGGCCAACGCGGTCATTTCGAAGCCGCTCTGCAGTCGTCCCAGGCCGATGACGATGCCCAGGAACATCGCACCCGGAATCAGCACGTCGAAGAATAAAGTGACCTTCAGGAGCGCCAGTCTGGCCACCGCGCCGATCGAGAAGCGCTCCACCACGGCATCCCCGAGGTAACGACTGAAATAGAACGCCAGCACGATGACGAGCACGACGAAGAACACGCCGATCACCGGCTTCAGCATCTGGCCGGCCATGTAGCGCTCCAGACGGTTCACGTCGGACCGGCCTCGCGCCGTGCGATCAGCTTGCCGACCAGCTCCAGGTCGGCCGCCGTATCCACGTCGACCGCCGCGTCCGGTTCACCCACGTTTACCGCGGCAACGCGCACGCGGAGTCGCCGCGAGAGTCGTTGCGTCGCGTCGTCCAGGGTCAGTCGTCCCAGGACATATCGGAGCAGGATTCCGATGCCGAGTCGCGAGACGATCTTCCACGGTCTCTTCCGGTCGACTTCGAAGGAGCGCCACGCCAGCGCGACTTGCGTCGCCCGGCCGCCGGAGAACCAGAACAGGTTGGTGCCGCAGACCGCCGCGTCGGCGAAGCGATACCGCGTGCGCCGATGTCCCGGGAACCGTGCGACCACGCGCGCGTGGTCGACCACGCCGACGACGGCCTCGGCGCCGGTCTCGCGGGCGCGTTCCGCGAACGCGTCCAGCCATTCGGCGCGAAGCAGTGGATGATCGGCGGTCACGACCAGAACCGGCCGCTGCGGATCACAGCGTTCCAGCGCGGCGGCCACGCTGGCGGCGGGCCCGTCCCGCGGTTCGACGCGGCATGCTGCGAACGCCGCCCCCAGCACGCTTCGGTATTCCTCACCGTCCGGGCAGACGGGCACGATCCGCTCGATGTTTCGCACGCCGGACACGGCATCGAGCACCCGGGCCAGCATCGGTCTTCCCCCGATTTCGACCAGGGCCTTGCCCGCCTTGCCGGCAGCGGCCGCCAGCGGGTCGCCGGGCCCGCGGTCGCCTGCCAGGACGATGGCATCCAGCGTCGCGGAACTCATGCGCGTATCGGCCGCTGGTAGATCCGGAAGCGTTGCGCGATCCGCATGCCGATGGCCTCGACAATGGCCCGCATGCCGCTGTTCTGCTCGAGAATCCACGACTGCTCGGTTTCCTCGATGCCGTCGGCGACCAGCGGCCACCGGACGGCTTCGATCAACGCGTAGCTCACCGCTGCACCGGTGTACGAGCGTTTGAGCCCCGGCGCGATCCCCATCAGCGGAATCCGGGCGCGCCGCCCGCGCTTGCGCGCCAGCCGCCACAGCAGCTTGACGGCACCGGTGGGAAGAAGTCGGCCGTCGAGATCGGCGACGAGCTCGTTGAAGTCGGGCAGCGCGACGATGAAACCTGCCGGCTCGCCGTCCAGCGTCGCCAACTGCACGTAACCGGGACGGATCAGCAGCTTCATCTCCCCCATCATGTGGGCGAATTCCGCGCGCGTGAGCGGCACGAAGCCCCAGTTGTCGGCCCAGGCCGCGTTGAAGAGCTCCCGCATGAGCTCGGCGTGGTCGGACAGCTCGCGGCGCGCGAGCGGCCGAATCGAAAGCCGGTTGCCGAGGCGGTCGAGCAGGCGTCCAATGCGGCCGGGCAGGCGGTAATCGGGCGGGCCGCGATAGGCCAGCGTCTCGGCCGCAACGTCGAAATCCAGAGCCTCCACCCGAGTGGAGTAGTACGGCGGCGCGTAGTTCATCATCATCATCGGCGCGTGCTCGAACCCGGATACCAGCAGGCCGCACTGCTGGTTGATGGACAGATCGAACGGCCCCTGCATCACGCGCATCCCCCGCTCGGCCAGCCATCGCTCGGCCGTGTCGAGCAGCGCTTCGAACACGGCCGCGTCGTCGAAGGCTTCGAGCTGCCCGAAATGGCCGGTTTCCGGACGGCCCTGTTCGCGCTGCAGCGCATCGACCTGGGCGCTGATCCGACCGACCACGCGGCCGTTGCGCAGTGCGATCCAGGCCTGCGCTTGCGCGTGGGCGAAGAACGGATGCCGGGGCGCCCACGCCTGGCGGGCCTGCAGAGCCAGAGGCTTGACCCAGCGCGATCCGCCGGCGTGGATTTCACCGGGCAGGTCGTGGAAGGCCTTCCATTCCGACCGCGTCCGGACCGGCGAGACGGAAACGTCGATGTCGGCGACCGCCTGCATGATTCATCCCGGGAGCTGTAGCAAAAACGCCACACGGTGTTGTAAAAACGCCCTTGTTACCACAAAATGAAGCGCCGAACTCGCAAAATGTTCAAGAAAAGAGGCGTTTCCGAATAGTTTCATTCCATTCGTCTACGCTTTATAATGAGCGTTTGAATTAACAAAATGGCTCGCTCCCGCATCGGCGGGATTCTACGCGAGATCACAGAACAACAAGGGAACTTCGGTTTTGAGCCACTTGCCAACCCCCACCAATAACTCGCTTCCGCTCAAGACCTCCGGCTACCGGAGCCTGGCCGAAGCTCTGGATTATGCAGCCAAGGGGACGACCGGCTGCAATTTCCACAATGGCCGCGGCGATCTGACCGCAGCGATGACCTACGCGGAACTACGCGAGCGCGCCCGCGATATCGCCCTGCGTCTGGCCGCGCTCGATCTGGCGCGGGGGAGCAGGATCGCACTGATTGCCGACACGCAGCCGGACTTCCACGTCATGTTCTTCGCCTGTCAGTATGCCGGGCTGGTCCCGGTGCCGCTGCCTGCGGCCGTGCACCTGGGCGGCAAGGATGCCTTCGTCGAGCATCTGCGCGCGTTGCTGAAGGACTGCCGGGCGCAAGCAGCCTACGCCTCATCGGATTTCGTCGGTTTCCTCGACGACGCGGTCGAGGGGCTGGAGCTGACCGTCAGCGGCACCATCGAAGCCTTCGAGCAGCTGCCTCCGGCCGATGCAATGCCCGAGCCGCCGGCTCCTGACGAACTGGCTTACCTGCAGTACACGTCCGGGAGCACGCGTTTTCCGCGCGGCACCATGATCACGCAGGAAGCGGTGCTGAGCAATCTCGCAGGCATCCTGCAGTACGGTGTCCAGATCCGCCGTGGCGATCGCTACGTCTCCTGGCTGCCGTTCTACCACGACATGGGACTTGTCGGACTGATCCTGGGGCCGGTGGTGTCCCAGCTTTCGGTGGACTATCTCGGCACCCGCGATTTCGCGATGCGTCCCCGCCTGTGGCTGGAACTCATGTCGCGCAACCAGGCCACGATCTCGTATTCGCCGCCGTTCGGATTCGCGCTGTGCGCGCGTCGCCTGAGGCCGGCCGATGTCGAGCGGTACGACCTTTCGGCATGGCGCGTGGCCGGCGTCGGAGCGGAAATGATCCGCGCAGGCTGGCTGGAGCAGTTCGCCGAAGCCCTCGCGCCGTGCAATTTCTCCGAAAAGGCGTTTCTGCCCTGCTACGGCATGGCCGAGTGCTCGCTGGCGGTCAGCTTCGCGCCGCTGGCGCAGGGCCTGGAGATCGACCATGTCGATGCCGACGTTCTGGCCCGTTCCCGCCGTGCCGAACCCGCCGAGGAAGGATCCGACGTCGGTCGCGTCACCGAATTCGTCAACTGCGGCCGGCCCCTGCCCGATTTCGAAGTCGAGATTCGCGACGACGATGGCCGGGTTCTCGACGAGCGTCGCTGCGGAACGATCTTCCTGCGCGGGCCCAGCGTCATGTGCGGCTACGCGAACAACTCCGAGGCCACCCGCGCCGCGCTCTCCGACGACGGCTGGCTGAACACCGGCGATGTCGGCTACCGCGCCGGCGACTCGCTGTTCATCACCGGCCGCGCCAAGGATCTGCTGATCATCAACGGCCGCAACATCTGGCCGCAGGATCTCGAATATCTCGCCGAGCAGCAGCCCGAGGTGCGGGCCGAGGACGCGTCGGCATTCGCGATCCCGGCCGAAGACGGTACCGAGGTCGCGGTGCTGGTGGTGCAGTGCCGCGAACAGGACCCGTTCCGCCAGGCACGGCTGGTCGAGCGACTCAAGCAGAGAATCCAGTCCGAATTCGGCATCGCGTGTCTGATCGAACTCGTTCCGCTGCACACGCTGCCGCGCACGTCGTCGGGCAAGCTGTCGCGCAGCGGCACGCGCCTGGACTTCCTCAAGCGCAACGACCTCGAGGAATCCGAGGTCTTGCCGCGCGAACTGGTCAACCGGACCCCGCATACGCAGGCGCTGAACCAGGCCGACTGAACCCGTGCCGGTCATTGCCCTGACCGGCTCGACCGGCTTCGCAGGACGCAGCATCGTTCGGCACCTGGTCGCGGCACGGCCCGAAGCGAAGCTGAAACTCCTGGTGCGCAACGCCGGAACGCGGGCGCTAGATGCCGCGCTTTCCGGGCACGAAATCGTCGAAGGCGACCTGGACGACGCCGATGCGCTGTCCCGACTGGTAGACGGCGCCGACGTTGTCGTCCACGCCGCTGCCGCGATCGCCGGCAACCGCGCCGCCGACTTCGATCGCACGAACGTCGCCGGCACGCGCCGCGTAGTCGACGCGGCACTGGCCCGTGCGCCGGGCGCGCACTTCATCCATGTCTCGTCGCTGGCCGCGCGTGCCCCGTCGCTGTCCTGGTACGCGGCGTCCAAACGCGCCGCCGAGGAAGTCGTCGCCTCGCGCCTGACGCGATACTCGGTGCTGCGCCCACCGGCCGTATACGGTCCGGACGATCCCGCGCTCGCCGACTTCTGGCGCCTGCTCGCGCACGGCTGGCTGCTCCGGCTCGGCCCGCCCGGCGCACGCTTCTCGCTGCTGCACGTCGACGACCTGGCCGAGACGATTTCACGCCTTGCCGCAGCCGGCCCGGTGGGCAGCATCGTCACGGTCGCAGGACCGCAGCCGGACGGCGGCTGGAGCTGGGACGACGTGGCGCAAGCGGCCCGCGACGTCCGCGGCGGTCGGGTCAGGGTGCTGACCGTGCCCGGGGTCGTCCTGCGTGGCGCGGCCGCCTCGAGTCTTGCCTGGGGCCGGATCCGCCGCCGACCCGCCCTGCTGGCCCCCGGCAAGGCGCGCGAGCTGCTGCACCCCGATTGGGTCTGCGATAATCTTGCGCTCGAATCGGCGCTGGACTGGCGGCCGGCGACGCCGCTGCAACAGGCGCTTGATACCTTACCGGGATGGACGAAGCAATGAGCGCAAATCGGCAGAAGGTCGAACAGGCCATCCGCGAGGCGGTGGATAGCGCGCTTCCGGAACTCGGGCGCGTCGATTTCGACGCAGCCCTCACCAGCGACGTGGGACTCGACTCGGTGCAGGTCATGGACCTGGTCATGGAAATCGAGGACCGACTCGACGTATCGATTCCGGTGGAAGTGCTGGCCGAGGTGAGAACGCTCAACCAGCTGGCCGCGCGTCTCGAAGAATTGGAGGGAGACGCCGCATGAGCCTGTTCGACAAGTTCTCGAAGCTGGCCGAGGCACGGGCCGATCTCGGTTCCGACGGCGTCCCGCCCGTCGCCACGCCCATAGAGGACGTGATCTCGGCTTCCGAAGGCGTCATCGACGGCCGGCGCGTCATTCTCGCCGGAACCAACAATTACATGGGCCTGACGCTGGATCCGGATATCGTCGCCTCGGCCCGCGAGGCACTGGAACATTACGGCACCGGCACCACCGGATCGCGCATGGCCAACGGGAGCTACCCGCTTCACCAGGCGCTGGAGCACGAAATGGCCGATGCCTTCGGCTGGCCGTCGGCGATCGTGTTCTCCACCGGCTACCAGGCCAATCTCGGCACCATTTCGGCGCTGGCCGGCCAGGACGAATACCTGCTCCTGGACAGCGATTCGCACGCCAGCATCTACGACGGCGCGCGGATGGCGGCCGCCCGCACCATCGTTTTCCGGCACAACGATCCGGCCAACCTGGACCGCAGGCTGGCCAGGCTGGGCGACGACGCCGGCAAGGCGCTCGTCGTCGTCGAAGGGCTGTATTCCATGCTCGGGGATCAACCGCCGCTGGGCGAGTTCGTCGACGTCAAGCGCCGTCACGGCGCCTGGCTGCTGGTCGACGAAGCCCATTCGTTCGGTGTCTTCGGCGCCAGGGGGCTGGGGCTTGCCGAGCAGGAAGGCGTGCTGGACGATGTCGATTTCGTCGTGGGCACGTTCTCCAAGAGCCTGGGAGGCATCGGTGGCTTCTGCGTGAGCCGCCACGCCGAACTCGAACGGATCCGGCTTGCATCCAGGCCCTACATCTTCACCGCATCGCCGTCACCTTCGGTCATGGCGTCGACACGTAGCGCCCTGGCACGAATCATCGACGGCAGCGATCTTCGCGCCCGGCTATGGGACAACATCGAACGGCTGTACGGCGCACTGACCGAGTTCGGCTACCGGCTCGGCAGCGACAAGCCCGGTCCCGTCGCCGCCGTGATCCTGCCCGACCGCGATGCCGCCCTCGCCCACTGGCGCGGCCTGCTCGAGGCCGGCGTCTACGCCAACCTGATGGTGCCGCCGGCGACGCCGAAGGGCCTGAACCTGTTGCGCATCAGCCTGAGCGCCGCCCACACGCCCGAGCAGGTCGATACCATCATCGGCGCGTTCGATCGCCTGAAGAAGGCGGCCTGATCCGAACGCTGGACACGCCGCGCATGCGCGAACCGCGACGGCGCCCCGGGAAGCGCGATCAAAGCAGGTATGCTTGGCCCCCCTTGGACCTGCCGGAGACGCATGACGTGCGTGCACGATTCGACCCGATGAAAACCGCGCTCGCCTGGTTCGCGTTCGCGCTCCTGGCGATCGGTACTGCGCGCGCGGATGTCGACCTGCAGCGCATCATGGCCGATCCGGACTGGATCGGCCCTCCGGTCGAGGCGGCCTGGTGGCAACTCGAAGGATCGGCGTTCATCTACCGCGTCAAGCGGCCCGATTCGCAGATACGCGATCTATATCGCGTGCACGTCGACGACGGTCGGATCGAGCAACTCGAAGCCGCCGATGAACGTACCATCGATGCGGCCGATCCCGTGTTCGACAGCGATCGCTCGCGCGCCCTGATGATCCGGGAAGGTTCGCTGTACGTCCGCGATCTCGGCTCCGGCCGCCTGGATCATCTCCATACAGGTTCGGAGCCGGTCCGAGAAGCACTGTTTTCGGCCGACCGCCAGCACGCGCTTTTCCGAGGCGGAAATCGCTGGTACCGGGTGGCGCTGGCAAACGGCAGCGCCGTTCCGATCGCCGATCTGCGCTTCGAGGACGGACCCCACCAGCCTCCGGACGACGAACTGGGCAGCGACCAGCTTCGCCTGTTCGAAACGCTGGAACGGGAACGCCGGCGACAGCTGGAGGCACACCGGGAAGCCGCGTCCGCGGCCGCCGCCGATCCGACGCGACGTCCGATCGCCTGGTACCTCGGCGACGAGATGGAGGCGTCCGGCAAGGCGCTGTCGCCCGATCCCCGCTGGATGCTGGTCACCGTCCGCTCGCGCGACCACGACGACGGCCGTTCCGACCGGATGCCGCGCTTCGTCACCCGGTCGGGATACGTCGAGATCGAG
>JBPRGD010000157.1:0-25436 GCA_051428125.1 Candidatus Wenzhouxiangella sp. M2_3B_020 | reverse complement strand
ACGAAGCGCTCGAGGATGCGTCGGCCCTGCGCGGTATGGGTGACTTCCGGGTGGAACTGCAGACCGTAATAGCCCCGGTCGTCGTCGCCCATGCCGGCGATCGGCGCCGAGCGGGTCGTGCACAGCGCATGGAAGCCGTCGGGCAGCTCCGTGACCTTGTCGCCGTGGCTCATCCAGACCTCGAGCACGCCGCGACCGTCGTCGGCGATGCGGTCCTCGATGCCGTCCAGCAGCCGGCCCGGCTCGTGCAGTGCCACCTCGGCGTAGCCGAACTCCTTCTCGTCGGACGGGTCCACGGTGCCGCCGAAATGCGTCGCCATCGCCTGCATGCCGTAGCAGATGCCCAGCAGCGGAACGCCGAGGTCGAACACGGCGTCCGGAATGCGCGGGCTGTCCTCGAAGCCCACCGACTCCGGCCCGCCGGACAGCACGATGCCGCCGGGCCCGAACGCCCGGATCGCGTCGTCGCCGACGTCGAACGGCATGATCTCCGAATACACCCCGATCTCGCGCACCCGCCGCGCGATCAGCTGCGTATATTGCGAGCCGAAGTCGAGGATGAGGATGCGGCTGGAGTGGATGTCAGAGTTCTGTGCTGTCAATTCTTTGCTCCGGTCGGATCGGTTTTTACCGCAGATGAACGCAGATGAACGCAGATGAGACTTTCGATCTCGAGCCCGATCCGAATCGTGAAGGAAGAATTTCTCTCCAGCAGGAACCAGAACGGCACGAATCCGATCGATTTGAAACGCTCATCGGTTCTTCATCCGCGTTCATCTGCGTTCATCAGCGGTAGAAAAACTCAGCCGAGCTTGTAATTCGGCGCTTCCTTGGTGATCGAGACGTCGTGGGCGTGGGATTCGGTGACGCCGGCGTTGGTGACGCGGACGAAGCCGGGCCGGGTGCGCATCTCGTCCATGGTGCGGCAGCCGACGTAGCCCATGGACGAGCGCAGGCCGCCCAGCAGCTGGTGGATGACGCTGCCCAGCGGGCCCTTGTAGGGCACGCGGCCCTCGATGCCCTCGGGCACCAGCTTCTCGGCGGTGACCTCGGCCTGGAAATAGCGGTCCGACGAGCCGCGGGCCATGGCGCCCAGCGAGCCCATGCCGCGGTAGCTCTTGTACGAACGGCCCTGGTAGAGCTCGACCTCGCCCGGCGCTTCCTCGGTGCCGGCGAACAGGCTGCCGATCATCACAGACGAGGCGCCGGCGACGATGGCCTTGGCAAGGTCGCCGGAGAACCGGACGCCGCCGTCGGCGATGACCGGCACGTCGCGTTCGGCCAGTGCCGCGGCGGCCGCCGAGACCGCGCTGATCTGCGGCACGCCGACGCCGGCGACGATGCGCGTCGTGCAGATCGACCCCGGGCCCTGCCCGACCTTGACCGCATCGGCGCCGGCCTCGGCCAGCGCCAGCGCGCCGTCGGACGTCGAGACGTTGCCGCCGATGATCTGGACGTCGGGATAGTGCTTCTTGCACCAGCTCACCCGGTCGAGCACGCCCTGGGAGTGGCCGTGCGCGGTATCGACGACGATGATGTCGACGCCGGCCTCGACCAGTGCGGCGACGCGGTCCTCGGTGTCGCCGCCGGCGCCCACCGCAGCGGCGACCAGCAGCTGTTCGGAGGCGTCCTTGGCGGCGTTGGGGAAGTCCTCGGACTTCTGGATGTCCTTGACGGTGACCAGGCCGCGGAGCTGGAACCGGTCGTTGACGACCAGAACCTTCTCGATGCGGTGCTTGTGCAGCAGCTGGAGCACCTCGTCCTGGCTGGCGCCTTCCTGCACCGTGACCAGCTTGTCCTTGCGCGTCATGATGTTGCGCACCGGATCGTCCAGCTTGCGCTCGAAGCGCATGTCGCGACTGGTGACGATGCCGACCAGCTCGTCGCCGTCGACCACGGGAACGCCGGAGATGTTGTGCCGCCGGGTGATCTCGAGAACCTCGCGGATCGTCGTGTACGGGTCGACGGTGATCGGATCCTTGATGACGCCGGTCTCGTACTTCTTGACGACGCGAACCTCGTGGGCCTGTTCCTCGATGCCCATGTTCTTGTGCATGACGCCGACGCCGCCGGCCTGGGCCATCGCGATGGCCAGGCGCGCCTCGGTGACGGTGTCCATGGCCGACGAGACCAGCGGAATGTTGATCGTCAGGTCGCGCGTGATCCGGGTCGTGAGATCGACGCTGTTCGGCAGCACGTCGGAGTGCGCGGGCACCAGCGAAACGTCGTCGAACGTCAGTGCTTCCTCGATCAGTCGCATTGCGCAGCCTCCGGCGGGTAAATCCCGCAATTATAGCCCCGATCCGGCGCGGCCCGCCATCATCGCGGCGTCCCGTCCGCCCTGGTTCGCATTTGGCGGCCGCGCTGCCTACAATAAGCGCGCCCTTCGACACCCGGACCCGACATGAGCGATTCCCAGGCGCCCGCGGGCGGCTCCCGATTCCGCGTTCCGCACACGCTCGCGCTGATGTTCATGATGATGATCGTCGCGCTGCTGCTGACCTGGATCCTGCCGCCCGGCCAGTTCGACACCGTGGTCAACGACTCGGGGCGCGAGGTGGTCGTGCCGGGCACCTACGAGCAGATCGAGGATCCCGACCGGCTTTCGGTGTGGTCGCTGTTCACGTCGGTGCCGCGCGCGATGGCCGAGGCCCAGGGCATCATCTTCTTCGTGCTCATCATCGGCGGCGCGCTGCGCGTGATCCGCGAGACCGGCGCAATCGACGCCTTCCTGGGCCGGGTCATCGACCGGTTCAGCCACAATTCCGGGCTGCTGATCTTCATCGGCGTGTTCCTGTTTGCCGCGGCGTCGGCGACGCTGGGCATGGCCGAGGAGTACATCCCGTTCGCCGGCATCCTGATCGCCGTATGCGTGGCCATGCGCATGGACGTCGTCGCGGCCATCGGCATCATGGTCGTCGGATACGGCGTCGGATACGGGGCGACGATCATGAACCCCTTCACGCTGCTGATCGCGCAGGATGTCGCCGAACTGCAGCCGGCGTCCGGCTGGCAGTTCCGGCTGGCGCTGTTCGTGCCGTTCCTGGCCATCGGCGTTCACCACGTCTGGTCGTACGCGCGCAGGGTCCAGCGCGACCCCGAGGCCAGCCTGGTCCACGGCGTCGACGAGGCGCAGCCGCCACCGCAGGCCGAGCAGCTTCCGCTGACGTGGCGCCGCATCGGGGTGCTCGTGGCCACGCTGGCGGCGCTGTCGCTGCTGGTCTGGGGCATCACCGTGCACCACTGGTACCTGGTCGAGCTCGGCGCGATGTTCATCGGGCTGTCGATCGTCGTCGGCGTGGTCGCGCGGTTTTCCATCGACCGGCTGGCGATCACGTTCAGCAACGGCGCGGCGGAACTGGCCGGCACGGCCGTGCTGATCGGCTTCGCGCGCGCGATCGCGCTGCTGCTGGAAGACGGCCATGTGCTGCACACCATCGTCAACGCCATGGCCAGCCCGTTGATCGGGCTGCCGGCCGAGCTGTCGGCCGTCGGCATGCTCGGCATACAGAGCGTGATGAACATCTTCGTGTCGTCGGGCTCGGGCCAGGCCTACCTGACGATGCCGCTGATGGCGCCGATCGGGGACCTGGTCGGCGTCGAGCGCCAGGTCTCGGTGCTGGCCTACCAGTTCGGCGACGGATTCATGAACATGATCGTGCCCACCAACCCGGTGCTGATGGGCATCCTCGGCCTGGCGGGCATTCCCTACGCGCGCTGGTTCCGCTTCATCTTCCCGCTGATCCTCAAGCTGCTCGCCGCCGCCGCGATCGCGATGGTCGTCGCGGTGCAGATCGGCTACCAGTAGCCCGCCAGCCGGCCGGACGGATCATTCGAAGCCGTCGGCGAACAGGAAGTCGGGCTCGCAGCTCTGCACGGCGACGTCGTCGATGAGCCAGTCGTCGACGGTGATCAATTCGTCGGTGCCCAGCCGGAACCGGAAGCGCAGATCCTGGCCTTCGAGCCCGCGCAGATCGATGACCGCCTGCGTCCAGGCCTGCGTGCCACACCAGCCGTCGAAACCTTCGATCGGGCTCGAAGAACCGCTCGCGACCACACCCGTGTACGGCGTGTCCAGCACCGCACCGGGCGCGAACTGCGACCAGGTCGTCCCGTCGTCGGTGGAATACTCGACCAGCCCGGCGTCCCAGCAGCCGCCATCGCTGGCCTCAAGGGCGAAGTCGGTCAGGAATTCGAGCGTCGGCGAGGCGGCATCGGGCGGCAACGAAACCGATGGCGAGACCAGGCGCTGGTCGCTGACCCGGTCTCCAACCTCGTTGAGGCCGAAACTGCTGGTCGCCCGCCACGCGAAGGAGCCGCTCGCGGCCTCGGCCGACTGCAGTGTCCAGGTGTCGATCTCGGCCGCGGCGCCGGCGGCATGGGTCCAATCCCCTTCGCCGCTTTCGAGGTCGTCGAGGAAATAGGTCGTCTCCAGCGCGCCGGGCTCGCAGGTTCCCGGCGCGAGTTCGGTCGTGAACGTGCCCGACGCCACCGGCCCGGCCCCGCACTGGTTCAGCGGCGTGACGCGCCAGTGGTACTCGGTCAGCGAGGCCAGTTCCTGCTCGGGCTGGAACGTGGTATCGGTGACGATCGCGGTGGCGACGATGTCGGTGAATGCGCTGTCCGCGGCCAGTTCGAACACGTATTCGCGGGCCTGGTCGGAGGACGACCACTCGAACACCGGCATCCGGTCGACCGCGGTCGCGCCGTCTGTCGGCGACTGCAGAGGCGAGGCGTCCGGAAGCGCGTCGGCGACGTCGACGAGCACCTGGACGCTCTGGGAATCGGTACCGGCGGACGTGGCGGTCACACCGACGTCGTGGACGCCCGAGGCGAGGCCGGATTCGGCCGTCAGGCTCAGGATGGACTCGGCCGGCGGTTCGCTGGCGGTGACCTGGTCCGGCACGATCGTGCCGGAAAGTGGCGGCGGCAGCGGTCCGGAAAACGCCAGGTCCACGGTTCCGGAAAAGCTGTCGAAGCTGCCGACCGAAAGCGTGACGTCGGGAAGCTGCTGATCGCTGCCGGCCGTGCACGCCTCGAGCCGGTCCGGCGCTCCGCGCAGTATGAAGGTCGGGTCGCCGCAGGCGGAGAAACGGAACTTCGCGATCCGCGTGCTCCACTGGGCCGCCGGGTTGTACTCGCCGGTGAACCAGTAGGTGCAGTCGTCGACCGGGTCGACGTTGAGCGACGAATAGTCGCCGTAGCGGTTGGACGGGTTGGCCGCGCTGCCTTCGGCCAGCCTCACCTCGCCGATTGGCATGACGTCGAGCGGATCCGAGGCCAGCCGGCCCGTGTAGCGCAGGCCCGGGTAGGTGTCGACGGCGTCGGAGACGTTGTAGCCGACGGCGATGTTGCCGGCGCCGTCCATCGCGACGGTCGGCATCCAGCGGTGGACGTCGTCTGGAGATACCGTGCCCTGCTGATGCGCCGTCCAGCCCGACCCGGCGTTGCGCAGTTCGGCCCAGCGCACGCCGTGCACGTCCGCGGTGCCGCCGACCACGTCCGTGACCCAGCTGCCGACCAACGCCTCGTGGGTGCCGAAGTTGCGGTACTGCACCCGCCACATCATCGGCTCCCGCAGCGGATCCAGCGCCACGCCCTCGGCAGGTTGGGGAACGCACGAGAAGCTGGTCAGGCCGCACAGCTCGGACTCGAATTCGACGACGTCGATGGTCTCCGGTCCGGTCAGCGTGCTGTTGCCGGCATCGTCCCAGTCGACGTCGAAGCGCCAGATCTCCAGGAAGTCGCGCGCCGTGTCGTTGGCGCCGGCGTCGTGGACCTCGTCATCGCGATGGCGCAGGAACAGCCCCGGCGCGTCGGCCGGCGGCTCCGTGGCGCCGTCCCAGTCGGCCGGGTGCAGCATCTGGAAACCGAAGCCGTCCAACGAGGGCACGACGAATGCCTGCGAAGGCCTCGTCGCGACGCCCTGCAGCATGTTCTCGCGATCGAACGCATAGAGCGAGGGCTGCGGAGAACCCGCCGAGAACTCGTTGGTTCCTACGTAGTAGGCGTCGGTCCAGATGCCGTATTTCGGGTAATCAGGACGCGCGCCGGATTCGGAGAAGATCTCGTAGACGGTCCAGTTCCCCGCGGTCGGATCCGATGTCTCGCTGATGTAGACGCACATCGAAACGCTCGTGAACTCCGACAGGAACCAGCGCCCCGGCGGACCGGAGTCGTTCGGCGCCGAGTGGTCGAACATCACGATGGGGTCGCCCTCGCCCATCGTGCAGCCCGTGCCGCTGCCGACGGCCAGCGCATCCAGATTGAAGTCACTGATCGACTCTCCCTGGTCGTCGACGGCCCTGGACCCATCGGTCTTGTTCAGGATGCGGACCCTCGCGCCCCCGCTTCCGTTGATCATCTGCACGTAGTAGTCGTTTCCGACGTCGCCGACGGGGTCGGGCGGGTTGACACCCGAAAAACCCAGTCCGCCCTGGTCGATAAGGGGCGCGTCGAAGGCACGGCCGCCCGAGCGCTCGGGAAAGCGGCGATTCATCTCGCGCAGCGGGTCGCCGCCGCGCTGCTCGGCCGGCTCGGGCGGCACGAAATCGCGCGGCACGCCCTTGCGCTGCGGAATCTCCTTGATGGGGTCGCCCGGCCTCCAGCCCGGGTGGACGGGGAGCCGGCTCATATCCACGCGCACACGGGCCGGCAGGGTGCCCGTATCGTAGTGGACCGCACCGCGAAGCGTGATCGGCGCGTCCGCGGCAAGCACGCTCGTCGAGACCAGCAGCAGCGTGCTCGCGAGACATGAAAAGCCTCGGAGTGGGCCGGCCATGGAATCGATGGCTGTCGGGTTCATCTTCGCCGGCGGTCGTTCATCGGAAGCCCTCGAGAACCAGGCGTACCGGGGCGTGATCGGTCTGGATCCGCAGCACCCCTGCGGCCTCGGTATCTCCGAACACGACGGCCCGCCCGTCGGTGCGCCGGGTCCGCATCAACTCGATCGAGTCGGTGGTCACGGCCGCGCCGGAGATGATACGGAAGGCCAGCGGACCGGCCCCGCGAGCCAGCACGTCGACCGGCGCACCGCTTGTCTGGATGCGCCCTCCGGCCGGCGCCCGGCCATCCGGCGGATTGTAGGTCACCTTGCCGTTCCGAACCTCCACGTCCACGGGGCCGCTGGTTCGCAGGTCGACATCGCCGGCGCCGGCGCGCAAGCGAACCGGGTAAGTCGCTGCGTGCATGGTGAAATCGCCGTCGTTCAGCTCCACGTCCAGCCCGGCGCGGTCGGGCAGGCCGACCACGAGGTCGGCGCGCACCAGGTTCCCGGGTCGCTTGCCGGCGACCAGCGCGTAGACCGGGCCGCTTTCGCCGTCGCCGGCCTTCAGGCGCACCGGGGCCGGTTCTTCGATTTCCGACTGCACGGTGACGCGCAGTGACGGTTCGCCGGCGTGCGGGATCGCGCGGATGCGCACGTTGCCGAACGGGTTGACGATGCGAATGGTCTCGCCCCGCTCGCTGCGGACGCCGTGGTCGATCTGGTAGATGTGCACGCCTTCGGCCGGCTCCGGCTGGGACAGGCCGGTTGCCGACACGCACAGCAAGGAAAGTGCGAGCAATGACCCGGTCGGGATGCGCACCGGGCCGAACGGATCAGTCAACGTACAGCGAGCTCACCGACTCGCCCTCGGCCATGCGCCGGATCGTTTCGGCCAGCATCTGCGCCACCGAGAGCTGGCGGATGCGGCCGCAGTCCCTGGCCGCCTGGCCGAGCGGAATGGTGTCGGTGACGACGATCTCGTCGAGACGGGAGTCGGCGATGTTGTCGATGGCGCGGCCGGACAGGATGGGATGCACGCAGTAGGCCACCACCCGCTTCGCGCCGGCGTCCTTCAGGGCGCCGCCGGCCGCGCACAGCGTGCCGGCGGTGTCGATCATGTCGTCGACGAGCACGCAGGTCTTGTCGGCCACGTCGCCGATGAGATTCATCACCGTGGCCTCGTTGGCGCGCGGTCGGCGCTTGTCGATGATTGCGAGATCGGCGTCCAGGCGCTTTGCGATGGCGCGGGCGCGCACGACGCCGCCGACGTCGGGCGAGACGACGATCATGTTGTCGTCGCCGTAGTGCTTCCAGATGTCGGCCAGCGTCAGCGGCGATGCGTAGACGTTGTCGACGGGGATGTCGAAGAAACCCTGGATCTGGTCGGCGTGCAGGTCGACGGTGACGACCCGGTCGGTGCCGACGACGCCGATCATCTTGGCCGCGACCTTGGCCGTGATCGGCACGCGCGTCGAGCGCGGGCGTCGGTCCTGGCGTGCGTAGCCGAAGTACGGGACGATGGCCGTGACGCGGCCGGCCGAGGCGCGTTTGAGCGCGTCGACCATGACCAGCAGCTCCATGAAGTTCTCGGCCGCCGGCTGGCAGGTGGGCTGGATGACGAAGATGTCGCGGGCGCGAACGTTCTCGACGATCTCGACCATGACCTCGCCGTCGCTGAAGCGGCCGACGTTGGCCTTGCCCATGGGAACGCCGAGATGGCCGGCAATGGCATTGGCGAGCTCCGGATTGGCGCTTCCGGAGAAGATCATCAACGAGGGTGTGCTCACCGGCCGGTTCCCGTGTTCGCGTCGAAAATATGGCTGGGACGGCAGGATTCGAACCTGCGAATGCGGGGATCAAAACCCCGTGCCTTAACCAGCTTGGCGACGTCCCAGTAGGTTGCTGCGAACGAAATTATAACGATTCGACTCCGGGGTTGCGCAAGGCCGGGCGGCCCCGGCCGGCATCATTCGAAGCGCCAGTCCGTCAAGGCCGCGCGCACCCGATACGGCGGATCGACTGCCTCGACGCGCGCCGGCAGCAGCACGCCGTCGTCGTCCAGCCGGCGCCAGCGCTGGTATTCCAGCGACCATTCGCGCCAGCGCAGCCGCGCCAGCGTGCCGTCTTCGGCAAAACTCGCCGACGCGCCGGCAGGCGCCGGCAGGCCGCGCAGCCACTGGCTCATCCAGCGCACGGGAATGGGCCAGCCCACCGCGCGCTCGACCAGCACATCCGGGTCGGGACCGACCAGCGTGCCGATGTCGCTGCCCGTCAGCACCGCGTGGCCCGGGGTCATCTCCAGTCGCCACTGCTTGCCCCCGGCCACGGTGCGCAGCGCGATTTCGTGGCGCTCGCCGTCGGCCCGCCAGTTCATGGACAGCGTGCCGCCGCGTTCGCCGTCGGACAGGCCCAGCCTCCCGCGGACCGACCACTCGGGGCGCTGATAAAACCAGGCTTCGCGTTCGGCCAGCCACTCTCCCTGGGGGCGAGGCTCGCGTACCGCGCAGCCGGCGAGCACGAGCAGCGAAACCAGGCAGAGCGACCGGGAGACGTCCCGGCCGATCATTCCAGCCCGGTCCGTTCCAGCGTGTCGTCGAACACCGGTTCGCCCGTGAACTCGTCGCGCACGCGCTCGACCCAGTCGCGCGCCTCCTCGGTGCGGGCCAGCGCAGAAAGCACCTCGATGAGGTGGGAGACGATCTCCGGATGCGGATCGGCCGCCGCGGCGCGTTCGAGGTACGGCAGCGCCTCGTCGGCGCGGCCGAGCCTGAACAGCACCCAGCCCATGGAATCCAGGATCGCCGGGTTGTCCGGGTCCAGCTCCAGCGCCGTCTCGATCAGTCTCAGCGCCTCGCGCTGGCGGTCGGTCCGGTCCGACAGCGTGTAGCCCAGCGCATTCAGCGCGATGGCGTTCTCGGGATCGTTCTGGATGATGGCGCGGAGATCCTGTTCGGCCAGCGGAATCCGCTCGACCTCCACGGCCGCCATTGCGCGGGCGTACAGCAGGTCCTCGCTGCCCGGCAGCTGCCTGAGCGCGTCGCTGAGCATTTCGACCGCGCGTTCTCCGTCCCCCTGGTCGACCAGGATCCGGGATTCCAGCAGCCACGCGCGCTCCTTGATTTCGGGATCGGCTTCCATGCGCAACTCGGCGAGCACGCGACGGGCCGCGGCGGTCTCGCCCATGCCGGCCAGCACGCCGGCGCGGCGAAGATCGGCCCGCGACGCGAAGCGTCCCTGGGCACGCGCGTACCAGTGCACGGCGCGTTCGGGCATGTCCAGCAACTCGGCCAGCAGACCGGCCAGCCACGCCTTGCGCTCTTCGGCCTCGGGAGCGTTCACCGAGACCAGCCGCTGCCAGGTCACGCCGGCATCGGCCATTCGGCCCAGTTCCTGCTCGAGAATGCCGCGCGTGTAGAGCAGTTCGGGGTCGGCGGCCATGCCGTCGAGCAACTCCAGGGCTTCTTCCGGTCGCTCCAGTTCGCGCAGGATCTGGACCTGGCCGATGACGGCGGCGCGATCGTCCGGCACCCGTTCGGCGGCCGTGCGGAAATGCGCCAGAGCGCGTTCCGGGCGACCAAGCGCCTGCGCGAGGTTGGCCGCCCACATCGCGCGGTCGAATCCCGGCTGCCGCGCCAGCGCAGCCTCGGCGAGCCGGTAGGCCTTCTCGCGCTGGCCGGTGCGCGCGGCGAGACGGCTTCTCAGGTAGTCGCCGAACCCCGGCGACGGAGCCTCGGCGCGCTCCAGCGCCGAATCGAGCACCTGCTCCGAGCGCACCGGATCCCCGCCGCGCGCCAGCACCTCGGTGGCCCGCAGCCAGGACTCCTCGGGGTCCTCGTCCGAGGCGACTAGACCGTCGACGACGAGGTCCACCGCTCGCGCGGTATCGCCGCGGCGCAGCGCCGCAAGCAATGCGACCTGCACCGCCTGGCTCGAGGCCGGTTCGAGTTCGCGCCATCGATCTGCCGCGCGCGCGGCCGCTTCCCAGTCCTCGATGGCGATCGCGATCTGCGCGGCCTGGCGGGCCAGGCCGGCATCGTCGCGCTCGTCCAGTTCACCGAGCAGCAGGTCGAGCGCGAAAGCGTATTCGCCGGATTCCGCGGCCGCCCGGGCCTCGGCCAGAACGTCGTCTTCCTGCGGGGGAAGTTTTTCGTCCCCGGATGGCGGGTTGGCAGCGCAACCGACGGCCAGCACGGTTACCATAGCCAGCGCCATCTTGATTCGACTTGCATAAGTCAGGACAATGTCGGGTTTGTCCGATCCACGTTCCTTCATGTCGGTATTCGCCCTTGGACTGAGTCATCAGACCGCGCCCGTGGAAATCCGGGAGCGGCTGGCGTTCACGCCGGAACGCCTGGGTGAGGCATTGCATTCGATGCGGGAAATTCCCGGCATCGAGGAATGCGCGATCGTGAGCACCTGCAATCGTACAGAACTTTACGCCTGCGGAGAGGACGCCGACACGACGGCGCTCGCCGACTGGATCCACGTCTGGCACGGCGCCCGCGCCGGCGAATTCCAGCGCCACCTGTTCTCGCTGGAGCAGCGGCGTGCCGTGACCCACCTTCTCCGCGTCACGTCCGGCATGGACTCGATGGTGTTGGGCGAGCCGCAGGTGGTCGGACAGGTCAAGCAGGCCTGGCAGAGCGCGCAGGACAACAACACGCTGGGCACGATTCTCGACCGGCTCTTCCAGAACGCCTTCCAGACCTCCAAGCTGGTTCGATCCGAGACCGGTATCGGACACAACCCCGTGACGCTGCCGTTCGCGGCGCTGAAACTCGCCCACCAGATCTTCGGCGACGTCGGAAAACTCTCGGCGCTGATGATCGGCGCCGGCGAGATGATCGAGGACTGCGCCCGGCACTTCTGCGGCCAGGGCATCCGGTCGCTGACCATCTGCAACCGCAGCCCCGAGCGCGCCGCGGCCGTCGCCGAACAGTTCCAGGCACGCGCGGTCGGCCTGGACCGGCTGGGCGAGGAACTTCCGGGCCACGACATCGTGGTCGCCTGCACGGCCAGCTCGGTTCCGCTGGTCAAGAAGGACATGGTCCGGGCCGCGCTGTCCGGACGCCGGCAACGGCCGATGTTCGTGCTCGACCTGTCGGTTCCCCGCAACGTCGAGCCGGCCGTGGCCGAACTCGGCGACGCCTACCTCTATACAGTCGACGATCTGCGCGAGATCGCCGAGCGCGGTCATCGCAAGCGCTCCCGGGCCCTGGACGAAGCCACGCGCATCGTCGACGGGCAGGCCGAGGCGTTCGAGCGCTGGCTCAACCTACACGCCGCCGGCGAGACCCTGAAGAGCCTGCGCGATCGCGCGTTCGACCAGCGCGACCTGCTGCTGGACCAGGCCCGGCGCGAACTGGCCGCCGGCCGGGACCCCGAGGAAGTGCTGTCGCGCTTCGGCCATAGGCTGACCAACCGGCTGCTGCACGCGCCCAGCATGCAGGTCCGGCACGCCGCCGAGGTCACCGACGACGAACTGATGGCCGCCGCCCGGAAACTCCTGCTCGAGGATCCCGCGGGCCGACGATCGTGAACCCCGGGCTGGAACGCCGACTCGAGCAGGCCGTCGAGCGGTTCGAGGAGGTCGAGCGACTGCTTGCCGAACCCGACACCGCCGGCGATGCGCGCCGCTTCGCCGACCTCTCGCGCGAGTACGCCGAACTGCAGCGAATCGTCGAGACCTGGAGCGCGCTGCGCAAGCTGGACGAGCGCGAGGAAGAAGCCGGCGCGCTGGCGCGCGAATCCGATCCCGACATGCGCGCGATGGCCGAGGAGGAGCTGGCAGAGGTCGAGGCCGAACGCGAACGGCTGGACCGCGAACTCCAGCGGCTGATCGTTCCCGGCGATCCCAACGACGAGCGCAACCTGTTCCTCGAGATCCGCGCCGGCACCGGTGGCCAGGAGGCGGCGCTGTTCGCCGGCGACCTGCTGCGCATGTATACGCGCTTCGCCGAATCGCGCGGCTGGAAGATCGAGATCCTTTCCGGCCAGGCCGGGGACGTCGGCGGGTGGCGCGAGGTCATCGCCCGAGTCGTCGGCAAGGGCGCCTATTCGAAGCTGAAGTTCGAGAGCGGCACCCATCGCGTTCAGCGCGTGCCGGCCACCGAATCGCAGGGCCGCATCCACACCTCGGCGTGCACCGTCGCGATTCTTCCCGAAGTCGAGGAAGTCGACGAAGTCCGTATCGACCAGAACGAACTGCGCGTCGACACGTTCCGGGCGTCGGGCGCCGGGGGCCAGCACGTCAACACGACCGATTCGGCCATCCGCATCACACACCTGCCGTCGGGCATCGTCGTCGAATGCCAGGACGAGCGCTCTCAGCACAAGAACAAGGCGCGCGCGCTGAGCTTGCTGAGCGCACGACTGCTGGAGGCCGAGCGCGCGCAGCAGCAATCCGAGCAGGCCGCCGATCGCAAGCTGCAGGTCGGCTCCGGCGACCGATCCGAGCGCATCCGCACCTACAATTTTCCGCAGGGTCGCGTCACGGACCACCGCGTCAACGTCACGCTCTACGACCTCGACAACATTCTCGAGGGGCAGCTGGAACCGTTGATCGACCCGCTGGTCGAGGCGCACCAGGCCGACCTGCTGGCCGAGCTGGGCGCGGCCGACTGAGCCGCCGCGGCGACACCCGGTTCCCGAACCGCTTGCGTATCATCCCGCCATGCTTCTTTTCGTACTGATCGGCGCCGTCGTCGGACTACTCGTCGGCGGCGGCGTCGGCGCGGTTCTCGGCGCGCTTGCCGGCGGAGCGCTCGCCCACCTGCTGCTGACCCGGTTGTTCGGCCGCGGGCTGGATGCGATCCGCGCGCAGTTCCTGGAATCGACGTTCGCGGTCATGGGCGCGGTGTGCAAGGCCGACGGCCGAGTCACCGAAGCCGAGATCCGCGTCGCCGAGCAGTTCTTCGCGCGCCTGTCGCTGTCGCGGGACCAGCGCCGCGCGGCCCGCGACGCCTTCAACCGCGGCAAGGCCGCCGGGTTCGACCTGGACGCCGAACTGGTGCGACTGCGATCGCTGGCCGGCCGCAGCCCGGCGTTGCTGCAGTTGTTCGTCCAGGTGCAGTTGTCTGCCGTCGCCGCCGACGGCGTGGTTCACGCAGACGAGCATGCGCTGATGGTCCGCATAGCGCGCGGCCTGGGACTGTCGGAAATCGACGTCGAGCGCATCGAGGCGATGCTGCGCGGCAGCACCGAGCCGGCCGGCGCGGCCACCGCGCGGATCGATGACGCCTACGCCGCGCTGGGCGTCGAGCCGAACGCGACCGACGCCGAGGTGAAGAAGGCCTACCGGCGGCTGATGAGCCGCCATCACCCCGACAAGCTGGCCTCACGCGGCATGCCCGAAAGCATGCGGCCAGTGGCCGAGGAGCGCACGCGCGAGATTCGCAGGGCCTACGACGCGATCAAGGAGCACCGTCACAGTTGAACCGGCTTCCCGTGGGAGGCGCGACCTCGCGCCGATCACTTGGCTTGCCCCCCCAAGGTGTCTCGTCACCGGCCCGGCGGCATCATCTTTCGCATCGCGCGCATCAACATCCGGAAGTAGAGGTTGGGGAACCAGCGCTTGAGACGGTACTGCCAGCGGGTCTCCGGATGGGTGAGCAGCAGGAACCGGCCGCTGCGCGTGGCCTCGAACACCGTCGCGGCGACGTCTTCGGCGCTGACGCCGGATTTCTCCATCCAGCGCTGCACGCGCACGGCATAGCTGTCGTCGGGCGCGCGCATGGTCTCGGTCAGCCCGGTCTTGACGAAGGCCGGGCACAGCACCGAGACGCCGACGCCGGCAGGCTCCAGTTCGGCGCGGAGCATTTCCGACAGCGCGACCACACCGGCCTTGGCCGTGCCGTAGGAGGCGATGGCGGGCGCGCCGGCCAGCCCGGCGAACGACGCGACGTTGACGATATGTCCCGCGCGTTGATCGCGGAAACGTTCCACGAAGTGATGACAGCCGCGCACCACGCCCATCAGGTTGATGTCCAGCACCCATTGCCAGTCTTCCAGCGGCGTCTCTCCGAGCATGCCGCCGGTGGCGACCCCGGCGTTGTTGACCAGCAGGTCGAGGCGGCCGAATTCGGAATCGACCAGCGCGACCAGTTCCCGCCACTGATCGGAGTCGGTGACGTCCAGCGCGCGCGCGACGTGACCGCTTCCGGCAAGCTCTCCGGCCACCGTTTCGGCGCGTTCGGCGTGCTGGTCCGTGACGACGACGCGCCAGCCCTCGTCGGCGAATTTCCGGGCCATCGCCGCGCCCAGCCCGGAGCCGGCGCCGGTGATCAGCGCGACGGGGGAATGGTTTTGCTGCATCGAAGCGTTCCGCGTTGGAATCGCCGAAGCATAATCGATCCGGCTCGACCACGGCCCGGCGGTAGAATGGCGTGCTGACTCCGCTTCCCGATACGATGTCCGACCCGTTTTCCGTTCTTCATCCGCCGCGCTCGGACGAGCAGCAGCAGTGGCCGCATCTCGACGGGGTGGCACTGGCGCTGGCCGTCGCCGCGCTGGCGCGCCGCTCCGGCGGACCGGTGCTCGTCGCGGCGCCGGACGGTTACGTCGCGCGGCGGCTGCGCGACGACGTCAACCACCTCGATGGTCCCGGCGCGGACCTGTTCCCCGACCTCGAGATCCTGCCCTACGACCTGTACTCGCCCCACCCCGACCTGGTCTCGCGCCGTCTCCAGGTGATCGCCGGGCTGGCCGACCGGCGATCGGGCGTGATCATCGCGCCGGTCAACGCGCTGATGCAGCGGCTTCCGCCGACGGGCTTCATCGCCGGTCGCAGCATCGATTTCACCGTCGGCGAAGAACTCGACCTTGACCGCTTCCGGGCGCGACTACACGACGCCGGCTACGAGGCCTGCGACCAGGTCTGGCAACCGGGGCAGTTCGCTGTCCGCGGCTCGGTCTTCGACCTCTGGCCGATGGGCACGCCGGCGCCCTACCGGATCGAGCTGTTCGACACCGAGATCGAATCGATCCGCTCGTTCGATCCCGAGACCCAGCGATCGGTCGAGCGGATGGATCGCGTCGAATTGCTTCCGGGCCGCGAGTATCCGTTCGACGAGCAGGCCCGCCAGGATTTCCGCCGGCGATTCCGCAACCGCTTCGACGTCGACCTGCGCCGCGCCCAGCCCTACCAGGAAGTCGGCGACGCGGTCCACGGGCAGGGGCTGGAACAGTACCTGCCCCTGTTCTTCGACGAGACCTCGACGCTGCTCGATTACATGCCGCGCGAACATCGCCTCGTCACGATGGCCGGCTGCGACGAAGCCGCCGCAGAGTTCGCCGAGCAGATCGAGCAACGCTTCGAGCAGCGCCGCGGCGACCGAGAACGCCCGCCGCTCTCGCCGTTGGAGCTCTACCTGGACGCACGCGAGCTTCTGGCATCGCTGAAGGACGACGCGACGGTCCGGATCACGAACCGCAAGCCGGCGCGCGCGACGTTCGAGGCGCCGGAACCGCTGGATCTCGACCACTCGCCCGAGCAGGCCGCGCAGCGGCTGGGCGGAGCCGGTGCGCGCGTGCTGCTGGCCGCCGACACCGCCGGCCGCCGCGAGTTGATCCACACCATTCTGAAGCGACAGGGCGTGCGGCCGCGCACCATAGAATCCTGGGCAGCGTTCGCCAGCGGCGACGACGCCGTGGCGCTGGCGGTGATGCCGCTGTCGGGCGGGTGCCGGCTGGCCGCCGACGGCGTCGAGATCCTGACCGAGTCCGAGCTGTTCCCCGGCCATACGCGAACCCGCCGCCGCGAGCGCAAGACCGGCCAGGACCCCGAGAGCATCGTGCGCAGCCTCGCCGACCTGGCCGAAGGCGCGCTGGTCGTGCACCTGGAGCACGGCATCGGGCGCTATCTCGGACTGGAAGTCCTCGACGTCGGCGACGGCCGCGGCGAGTTCCTGACGCTGGAATACGCAGAGGGCGACAAGCTCTACGTGCCGGTCACCGACCTGCACCTGGTCAGTCGCTATACCGGCGCCGACCCGGATGCCGTGGCGCTCAACCGGCTGGGTTCGGACCGCTGGAAGAAGACCCGTCGCAAGGCCGCCGAGAAGGTGCGCGACGTGGCCGCCGAACTGCTCAACCTGCAGGCCCGCCGGGCGGCCCGCTCCGGGCACGCCTACTCGTTCGACGAAGGCATGTACGCACGCTTCGCCGCCGGGTTCGAATTCGAGGAAACCGACGACCAGCAGACCGCGATCGACGCCGTCCTCGCCGATCTGAAGGCGTCGACCCCGATGGATCGCGTGGTCTGCGGCGACGTCGGCTTCGGCAAGACCGAGGTGGCGCTGCGAGCGGCATTCGCCGTGACCGACGGCGGGCGCCAGGTCGCGCTGATGGCGCCGACCACGCTGCTGGCCGAGCAGCACTACCGGACGTTCGCCGATCGCTTCGCGGACTGGCCCGTCAACGTCGCGCTGCTGTCACGCACCGGCGGCAGCAGGCACGCCGAAGAGACGCTGAAGGGACTGGCAGACGGCACGGTCGACGTCGTCGTCGGCACGCACCGGCTGCTGCAGAAGGACATCCGCTTCAGGGACCTGGGACTCATCGTCGTCGACGAGGAGCAGCGTTTCGGGGTGCGGCAGAAGGAGCAGTTCAAGAAGCTGCGGGCCGAGGTCGACCTGCTGACGCTGACCGCCACGCCGATTCCGCGGACGCTGAACATGTCGATGACCGGCCTGCGCGAGCTTTCCATCATCGCCACGCCGCCGTCGCGGCGCATGGCCGTCAAGACCTTCGTCTCCGAGTGGGACACGGCGACCATCCGCGATGCCGTCAACCGCGAGTTCCAGCGCGGCGGCCAGGTGTATTTCCTGCACAACGACGTGCGCACGCAGCCGCGCATGGCCCAGGAACTGGGCGAGCTGTTTCCGCGTGCCCGGATCGGCATCGCCAACGGCCAGATGGCGCCCGGCGAGATGGAAAAGACGATGCGCGACTTCTACGGCCGCCGCATCAATCTGCTGGTGGCCAGCACCATCATCGAGAACGGCATCGACGTGCCGACGGCCAATACCATGATCATCAACCGCGCCGACAAGTTCGGGCTCGCCCAGCTCCACCAGCTGCGCGGCCGCGTCGGCCGCTCGCACCATCTCGCCTACGCCTACCTCGTGACCCCGCCCTGGAAGGCGATGACAACCGATGCGCGCAAGCGCCTCGAGGCCATCCAGTCGCTGCAGGAACTCGGCGCCGGATTCACGCTGGCCACCCACGACCTCGAGATCCGCGGCGCCGGCGAGTTGCTGGGCGAAGACCAGTCGGGCCAGATCGAGGCCATCGGGTTCCAGCTCTATTCCGAGCTGCTGGATCGCACCGTCGAGGCGCTCAAGGCCGGTCACGAGCCGGACCTGGACGAACCGGTGGATGTCGCCTCCGAGGTCGACCTGCACGTCACCGCGATGATCCCCGACAGCTACCTGCCCGACGTCCACCAGCGCCTCGTGCTCTACAAGCGCATTGCGCAGGCGAAGACCGAGCGCGACCTGCACGAGCTGCAGGTCGAGATGATCGACCGATTCGGACTGCTGCCCGACCCCGTCCGGAACCTGTTCACCGCGGCAAATCTCCGCCTCCAGGCCCGTGCGCTGGGCATGAGGAAGCTGGAGGTGGGCCCGGCCGGCGGGCGCGTGGAGTTCCTTGCCAAGCCGGACATCGACATGAACGAGTTGATCAAGATGATCCAGAAGGAAGCGCACACCTATTCGCTGCCATCCCAGGACAAGCTCCGGATCGCCGGCGAATACGATTCGCTGGACGACCGCCTGGCGGTGGCCGAGGAGCTCATAGCGCGCCTGACGCCCGAAGACCGGATACACTCGGTCGCATGATTCGCCCCGCTTCGCTCGTCCTCGCCGCCGCTGCACTGCTGGCGGCCGCCTCCAGCGCGGCGGGCCAGTCGCAGTCGGCCCGCACAGGAGCGCAGCCGCCGGAATATCCTCCGGTCTATCGCGTCGAACTCGTCGTCTTCGAGCACGTTGGCGGCGACTCCGACCGCCGGCGCGCGCTCGCCCCGGCGGCGTTCGCGACGCTGCTCGATCCGCTGCTCGTCGCGCGCGCCGAGGACGCCGCCGACCTCGCCGTCACCGAGCTTCGGCCGCTGCTTCCGATGCTTCCGAAACCCGGCGGAGTCGACGAGTTCACGCCCTATCTCGAGTCGGAATCGACGACGTTGAAGCCGATCCCGCCGGTCTTTGCCGCGCTGGGCGAGCACTCAGGCCCGATCCGCGGCGTGCTGCAGCGCTTGTCGGAATCCGATGCCTTCGAGCCGGTGGCCACGCGAGCGTGGATCCAGCCTGCCCGGCGAGGCCGGGCGACGCCGGCACTCAGGATGCACGACGATCTCGTCGTCGACACGCTCTCGCCCGGACCGATCCGATCGCCACTGTTCTTCCCGCACCGGCTCCGAGTCCCGGTGCGCGTCGACGCACGGGGCCGCGTCGTCGGCGAGCCGCTGTTCGACGCACCGCCGCCCCCGCAGGCCGTCTACCGCGTGGACGGCAGCGCCCGACTGCGTCGCCGCCAGTTCCTGCACCTGGATCTCGACCTGGTCTGGCAGCAACGGTCCGAAGCGATCGGGCCGGCGGGCGAGCCCGAATGGCGGCTGCACCGCCTCGCCCAGTCCCGCGTCGTCGAGCCCGGCCGCGTGGAGTACTTCGACTCCAGCCGCTTCGGCGTGCTGGCGCTGGTCCGGCGCTTCGAGCAGGTCGTTCCCGAGCGGCCGGAGCCGACGCGACCCGCCACGCCCGGCGACGACGGCCGGCCGGTCACGCCCGCGGATGGCTGACGGTATCATTGCGCCCATCGATTCCGGCCCGCTGCCGCCTGTTGCCATGACTTCCGATTCCCTGACCGCCCTGTCGCCGCTGGACGGCCGCTACGCCGCGCGGCTCGAGCCGTTGGCCGAACTGTTTTCCGAAGCCGGGCTCATCCGGCACCGGGTCCGCGTCGAACTGGCCTGGTTCCGGCACCTGGCCGGGCTCGACGACTTCGAAGCGCTCCCGGCCCTGAGTGCGGACGACGCCGCCTTTCTGGACAGGCTCGAATCCGGTTTCGGCCACGACGACGCCGCCGAGATCAAGAACATCGAGCGCACGACCAACCACGACGTCAAGGCCGTGGAATACTGGATCAAGCAGCGCATGGCCGAGCGGCCGGGCCTGGCCGGGAAGCGCGAGATGGTGCACTTCGCCTGCACCTCCGAGGACGTGAACAACCTCGCCTACGGCCTGATCCTGCGGAAGGCACGGGCCGAGGTACTGGACCCGGTGCTGGCCGAGCTCGACGAGAAGCTAGAGGAACTCGCGCTGGCCAACGCCGACGTGGCCATGCTTTCGCGAACCCACGGCCAGAGCGCGTCGCCGACGACGCTGGGCAAGGAAGTCGCCAACACCGTCTTCCGCCTGCGCCGCCAGCGGCGACACCTCGCGCGCATCGAGATCACAGGCAAGATCAACGGCGCTGTGGGCAACTTCAACGCCCACTTCGCCGCGTGCCCGGAGATCGACTGGCCGGCGGTGGCGCGGGAATTCGTCGAGGAACTGGGGCTGGTCTGGAATCCGTACACGACCCAGATCGAGCCGCACGACATGGTCGCCGAACTGGCGCACGCGCTGAGCAGGATCAACACCGTTCTGCTGGACTTCGCCCGCGACGCCTGGGCCTACATCTCGCTGGGCTATTTCGCGCAGAAGACGGTGGAGGGCGAAGTCGGCTCCTCGACGATGCCGCACAAGGTCAACCCCATCGACTTCGAGAACGGCGAGGGGAACATCGGGCTGGCCAACGCGATGCTGGGACACCTCGCCGAGAAACTGCCGGTCTCGCGCTGGCAGCGAGATCTCACCGATTCCACGGTGCAGCGGTCGATCGGGACGGCGCTGGGATACTCCCTGCTGGCCTGGAAATCCATCCAGCGCGGCCTGGGTCGCATCGAGGCCGACCGCGCCCGCATCGCCGCCGACATCGACGATGCGTGGGAGGTCCTCGCCGAGGCCGTGCAGACCGTCATGCGCGTCCACGGCATCGAAGAGCCCTACGAAAAGCTCAAGACGCTCACGCGCGGCCGCCGCATCGATGCCGACGGCGTGCGGCGGTTCATCGAGTCGCTGGACCTGCCGGCGGCCGAGCAACGGCGGCTGCTGGCGCTGACGCCGGCCGGGTACACCGGAAACGCCGAGGACATGGCCCGCGCGATCGGGCGATACGTATGAAACCGGTGCAACTCACCGAGTGGGACGGCTTCGAGGCCCGCCGCTTCCTCGACGAGTTCTGGCAGCACACGCCGCTGCTGATCCGCGGGTGGCTGAAGCCGGCGGCGCTGGGGATCGACCAGATCCTCGAAGCGGCCGCGGACGAGGAACTCGGTTCCAGGCTCGTCGTCGGCTCGTTCGAGAACCTCGACTGGACGCTGGAGTACGGTCCGTTTCCCGAAGACGAGCTGCCTTCGCTGGATCGTCCGTACCAGTCGGTTCTGGTCCAGGACATGGACAAGAAATTCCCCCAGGTGGCCGAACTGCTGTCATCGTTCCGCTTCCTGCCCAACTGGCTGCTCGACGACGTCATGGTCAGCCAGGCCGGGCCCGGCGGATCGGTGGGTCCGCACGTCGATGCCTACGACGTGTTCCTCGTCCAGGCCGCCGGCAGCCGGCGCTGGGAGCTCGCAGGCAAGTTCCAGCCGGACTTCAACGACGACTTCGAGCTCGCCGTCCTGCGGAACTTCAAGGCCGAGACCAGTTGCGTTGCCGAGCCCGGCGACGTGCTCTACGTGCCGGCGGGCATCGCGCATCACGGCATCGCGCAGCAGAACAGCCAGACCTGGTCGGTGGGCCTGCGCGCGCCCTCCTCGGCGGAGTTGCTCTCGGAGCTTTCGGCGTTCATCGGCGAACACGAGGCACGACTGCCCCGTCTCAATCCCCTGAAGTACGACACAGATCGCGCCGAGCGCATCGACCAGACGCTGCTGCAGCACGCCCGGCGGCTGCTCTCGCAGGCCGTCCAGCTCGACGACGAGGCGCTGATCAGCTGGCTGGGCCGGACGTTGACCGCCTACCGGCAGTGGTCGCCGGAGCTCGACGAGGAAGACGAAACCGCCGATGTCGATCCGGAACCCCCGCTGGCGTTCGCGCCCGGCACCCGCCTGGCCTGGAGCGATTCGGGCCTGCTGTTCGTCAACGGCCAGCAATGGGAATGCCCGCCGGAGTTCGCCCAGTCGCTTTGCCGCAATAGCCGCATCGAGACCTGGCCGGACGATCCGGCGGCGCAGCGACTGGTCGAGAACCTCATCGAGCAGGGCGAACTGGTTCGACCCTGAGCGCCGGGCGCCCGGCCCGTGGTCGGGACCGTTCCGGTGCGCCCGCGGCATCGCTCGCCCCTCCAATGCCCGTTATAATCGCGCATTGGCCAGCGGCAAACCCCGCCTAGTGCATCCTGGATGAGCGAAGACCTCGAAAGAAAATACCGGACATCGCACCTGTCCGGACTCAACGCTGCATTCGTGGAACAACTCTACGAGGAATTCCTCGACGATCCCGAGTCCGTTCCCGAATACTGGCGCGACGCGTTCCGCGGATTGCTGGACGGCGCCGACGACGACACGCGCCACCGACTGCTTGCCGAACAGTTCGAAGTGCTGTCCCGGCGCCCTTCGTCGGGCCGCGGCGGCGTGGCCGCCGAGGACTTCAAGCAGGCGGGCGTGCTGCGCCTGATCAACGCCTACAGGTCGCGCGGCCACCAACGCGCGAACCTGGATCCGCTCGGCCTGGCCGAGCGCCCCGAGGTGCCCGATCTGGACCTCGACTTCCATCACCTGTCCGAAGCCGACCTCGCCACCGAGTTCCATACCGGCAGCCTCGCCGCACCGGACCGGCTCCCGCTCGGCGACATCATCGAGATCTGCCGGAAGGCCTACTGCGACACCATCGGCATCGAGTACATGCACATCAGCGACCACGAGCAGCGTCGCTGGCTGCAGCATCGGCTGGAACGATCGGCCGGCCACTTCGAGATTCCGGCCGAGGATCGCAAGCGCCTGCTCGAGAAGCTCGGCGCGGCCGAGGGGCTGGAGAAGTACCTGCACTCGCGTTACGTCGGCCAGAAGCGTTTTTCGCTGGAAGGCGGCGAAAGCCTGATTCCGCTGTTCGACACGCTGATCCGGCAATCGGGCACGCGCGGCATCCGCGAGATGGTCATCGGAATGGCCCACCGCGGCCGGCTCAACGTGCTGGTCAACATTCTCGGCAAGTCGCCGCGCGACCTGTTCGCCGAGTTCGAGGGCAAGATCCAGCACGACGACCGTTCCGGCGACGTCAAGTACCACCTCGGGTTCAGTTCCGACGTGCGCACGCCCGGCGGCGTCATGCACCTGGCGCTGGCGTTCAACCCGTCGCACCTCGAGATCGTCAATCCCGTCGTCGCCGGCTCTTCGCGCGCCCGGCAGAATCGGCTCGCCGACTGGGAACACGAGCAGGTGCTGCCGGTGCTGGTGCACGGCGATGCCGCCGTCGCCGGCCAGGGCGTGGTCATGGAACTGCTCAACATGTCGCAGCTCCGCGGCTTCAAGGTCGGCGGCACCTTCCACGTCGTCATCAACAACCAGATCGGGTTCACGACCTCGAATCCGCTGGATTCGCGTTCGACGCTCTACTGCACCGACATCGCCAAGATGGTCCAGGCACCGGTGTTCCACGTCAACGGCGACGATCCGGAGGCCGTGCTGTTCGCGACACAGGTCGCCGGCGAATTCCGCCGCGAATTCAAGAAGGACGTGATCATCGATCTCGTCTGCTACCGACGCCTAGGGCACAACGAAGCCGACGAACCGGCGGCGACGCAGCCGCGCATGTACGACGCGATCCGGAATCTCGACTCGGTCTACAAGCAGTACGCCGACCGGCTCGTCGAACAGGGGCTGGTCGCGCGCGACGAGCTGGACCAGTGGCAATCCGATTACCGCGACCGGCTCGACGAGGGCGAGACGGTCGTCGAGCTTGCCGAGGGCGAGGAAGCGCTGACGACGGTGGACTGGTCGCCGTTCCTGGACAACGACTGGCGCACCGAGGCCGACACGACGATGTCGGTCGACCGGATCCGCGAGCTGTCCGAGAAGCTCACGACGCTGCCGGAGGATTTCGAGCTACACAAGCAGGTGCAGCGCATCATCGACTCGCGCAGGAAGATGGCCGCCGGCGACTCGCCGATGGACTGGGGTTTCGCCGAGACGGTGGCCTACGCCGGGCTGGTCGATTCGGGCTACGGATTGCGCCTGGTCGGCCAGGATTCGGGCCGCGGCACGTTCTTTCATCGCCACGCCGTCCTCTACAACCAGGAAGACGGTCGATCGATCACGCCGTTGGAGGAAGTCGCCGAGGATCGGCACAAGGTCACGATCATCGACTCGCTTCTCAGCGAGGAGGCCGTGCTCGGCTTCGAGTACGGCTATGCCACGGCGGATCCGGGCTCGCTCGTGATCTGGGAAGCCCAGTTCGGCGATTTCGTCAACGGCGCACAGGTCGTCATCGACCAGTTCATCACGTCCGGCGAGACCAAGTGGGGCCGGCTTTGCGGACTGGTCATGTACCTGCCGCACGGATACGAAGGCCAGGGGCCCGAGCACTCGTCGGCGCGCCTGGAGCGTTTCATGCAGCTGTGCTCGGACAACAACATCCAGGTCTGCGTGCCCACGCTGCCCAGCCAGTTCTTCCACATGATCCGGCGCCAGATGCTGCGGCCGTACCGCAAGCCGCTGGTCGTCCTGACCCCCAAGAGCCTGTTGCGTCACAAGGCCTCGATTTCCAGCCTCGACGACCTGTCCAGCGGGGGCTTTCAGCTGGTCATCGACGACCCGCAACAGCCCGAGCCCGAAAAGGTCCAGCGCCTCGTCTTCTGCGCCGGAAAGGTCTACTTCGACCTGGCCAAGGGGCGCGACGACGCCGACGCCGATCTCGAAGAGGTCGCGCTTGTTCGCGTCGAACAGCTCTACCCCTTCCCGCGCGACGAAGTCTCGGCGGTCATCGAGCGCTACGCCAACGCCGACGAGGTGCTCTGGTGCCAGGAGGAACCGATGAACCAGGGTGCGTGGTTCCAGATCCGGCACCACCTCCAGGCCTGCGTGGGCGACAAGCGCTCGCTGGACTACGTCGGCCGCAACGCGTCGGCATCCCCGGCGGTCGGCTACTATCAGGTGCACATCGAACAGCAGAAGCGTCTCGTCGGCGAGGCGCTCGGTATCGAAATCGAATGAACCCAGAATCTTGCGTAAGGACGATCCATGAGTACTGAAGTCAAGGTCCCCACCCTGCCCGAGTCGGTCTCCGACGCGACGGTCGCGAAGTGGCACAAGAAGGCCGGTGACGCGGTCAAGCGCGACGAAAACCTCGTCGACCTCGAAACCGACAAGGTGGTGCTCGAGGTCCCGGCCCCGGCCGACGGCACGCTGGAATCCATCGATGCCGAGGAGGGCGAAACGGTCGAAGCCGACGACGTGCTCGGCAGGATCGCCGAAGGCGAGGCCGACGACGAGTCCGGATCCGAAGAGGAAGCCGAGGAAGAATCCGCCGACGAGGATGAATCCGAAGGCGAGGAAGAGTCCGAAGAAGACGAAGAAGAATCCGATGAAGAGTCAGAAGACGAAGAAGATTCCGGCGAGCCGAAAAAGAAGATG
>JBPRGD010000156.1:0-20104 GCA_051428125.1 Candidatus Wenzhouxiangella sp. M2_3B_020 | reverse complement strand
GTCGCCGTGATGGCGCTGGGGGCGATCGAGCAGCACGGGCCGCACCTGCCGCTGGATACCGATACCGTGATCGCCGAGGAACTGCTGGCTGCGGCGCTTTCGCGGCTGGACCCGGCGACCGAGGTGCTGGCGCTGCCGACGCAGGCCGTCGGCGCCAGCGACGAGCACGCCTCGTTTCCGGGCACGCTGTCGCTGGATGCGCGGTCGTTCGCCGGCGTGCTCGAGGCCGTCGGTGCCGGCGTCGCCCGCGCCGGCATCCGGCGGCTGGTCTGGATCAACGGCCACGGCGGCAATCGCGCGGCGATGGACGTCGCGGCGCTGGCGCTGCGGCGCCGCTACGGCATGCTGGTCGTCAAGTGCACCTACACCCGGCTCGGGCTTCCCGACGGCGCCGATGAGCACGATGACGTCGCGCGCGGATTCCACGGCGGCTGGCTGGAGACCGCGTTGATGCACCGCCTCGCGCCGGAACGCGTGCGCACCGATGCGCTGGAGAATTTTTCCGCTCGCCACATCGACGACCGCCGTGACGCGCTGGTCTCGCCCGAAGGACCGGCGCCGTTCGCGTGGCTGGCCGAGGATCTCAACCCGGCAGGCGTCATCGGACGGGCGTCGGCGGCGACCGTGGAGGACGGGGCAAGGTTGGTGGACTTCTACGCCGACCGGATCGCCGGCGTTCTGGCCGAGGCGGCCGAAGTCGAGCTCCCGGGATCCGGATCCGGCGAATGAACCGTTTCAGTCCGACGCCGATTCGGTCTCCAGCCACTCGTCGAGCAGGTGGCCCGAGCGGTCGGCCTTGGCGCGCAGGTAGCGCTCGTTGTGCTCGGTGAGCCGGCCGTAGAGTTCCTCGCGATCGTCGATCGCGATGCCGCCGGCCTCGATCGCGGCGATCTTGGCCGGGTTGTTGGTCAGCAGCCTCACCCGGTCGATGCCCAGCTCGAGCAGCATCTGCACGGCAACGTCGTAGCGCCGCTCGTCTTCGGCGAACCCCAGGCTGGCGTCGGCCTCGACGGTGTCGGCGCCGCGGTCCTGGCGCGTGTAGGCGCGAAGCTTGTTCGCCAGCCCGATCCCGCGCCCTTCCTGGGCGAGGTACAGCAGCACGCCGCCGCCGGCGTCGGCGATCCGCTTGACGCCGCCGCGCAGCTGCTCGCCGCAGTCGCACCGGAGACTGCCGAACAGGTCCCCGGTCAGGCAGGCCGAATGCAGACGGACCGGTACCGCGGCGGGCCAGTCGTCCGGTTCGCCGATCTGCACGGCGACGTGTTCGCGCAGCCCGTCGGGCTCCCGGAACAGGATGAAGCGCGTCTGCACCGAGGTCTCCAGCGGCACCGCGGCTTCGCTGATGCGACGTACGCGCGACGCCGAGTCCCGTGCGGCCGCGGCGACTTCGTCGGCGCGCACGTCCAGCGCCACGCGTTGGGCGATGAGCCGGTCTCGTTCGCTCGCGGCGACCGGAACGCTGAGTGCCGCGGGGATCATCAGCGCACGCTTGAGCAGCACGACCGCCGCCGTTTCCGCGCGGGTCGCCGATGCCGGCGGCGCCGGAAGCGCGGCATCGCTTACGTCGCCCCAGGCCAGGCGCCGGAGTCGATCTTCGTCGGCCGGTGCCTCGACGCGAGCCGCTTCCGGCACGTCGGTGATTCCCAGCGCGATCATTCGTTCCCGCGCCAGCAGCAGCGACGCCGGCCCGTCGGCGGATCGCTCCAGCGTCCGCCGCGACCGGGCGGTGCCGGTTTCGACCGGTACGACGAACCGGTCCCCGTCGTCGGCGAGCACGAGTATGCCGACACCGCGTCGCAGGTCGAAGATGGCGCGTTCGCATTGCTGCATGGGCAGGAGATTCGCTCTTGTGACGACTGAAAGATACCCCTTTCACGGAGGCCGTGGCGTGAAGCGCGAGGTCGCGAGGCCGTGACGATCGATGCCGACGCATGCTGGCGCGCGCTGCTGGCCGCGACCGGGCACGGGCCGCAGCCGCTCGATCCGGTGCGGGAAGCCGACGGTACATGGCGCGCCGATGCGGCCATCCAACCGGACGCGCGGGAGCTTCTCGAAAGCCTGTCGCCGGTCGCGCGCCCCGGTTCGCGCTTCGTCGTCGGCCAGATCGGCCAGAGCCTGGACGGGCGTATCTGTACCGAAAGCGGGGACTCGTACTACGTCAACGGCGACGAAGCGCTCACGCACCTGCACCGTCTGCGCGCGCTGGTCGACTGCGTGCTCGTCGGCGTGGGGACCGTCGTCGCCGATCGGCCCCGGCTGACGGTCCGGCGCGTGGACGGGCCCGACCCGGTGCGCGCGGTCCTGGACCCGTCCGGGCGTGCGCCGCTCGATGTCTCGCCGCTGGCGCCGGGGGAGGACGAGCCCGGTACACTGCACCTGGTCGGGCCCGACGCCCATGCGACGCTGCCGCCGGCGGCGCCGCACGTTCGCCGCGTCCAGGTGCCGGTATCCGCCCGCGGCGTCGAGCCGAGCGCGGTGCTCGAAGCGCTGGCCGGCGCCGGTTGCGGCCGGGTGCTGGTCGAGGGCGGGGCGACGACGCTGTCGCGCTTCGTGGCCGCCGGTTGCGTCGACCGCCTGCACGTGCTCGTCGCACCGCTCTTGATCGGGTCCGGACGTGCCGGGCTTTCGCTGCCGCCCGTCGAACGGCTCGCCGACGCCCTGCGACCGCCGGTGCGCCGCTTCGAGCTCGGCAGGGACACGCTGTTCGACGTCGATCTGCGCGCCGGGCGCTGAGTCGGATCAGGCGCGCCGCAGCGGCTCGGCGGCCAGGATTGCCGCCCCCGGCATGCTCGCGACCAGGCAGATGGCCCCGTAGGCGATTGACACGGCCACCCCTTCGGCAGCGGGCAGGCCGAGCGCGGCCCAGATGCCGGCCGCGGCGAACTCTCGCACGCCCCAGCCGGCGACCGAGATCGGCAGCAGCATCGCCAACAACACGGCCGGGGCGACCAGCAGCATCAGGTCGAACGATGCACCGACGCCGATCATCCGGCCGGCGCAGGCGAACATCGCGCAACACGTGACCAGCACCCCGAGGGAAAGCGCGAGCTGCGCAGGCCAGGCGCCTCGCGACAGCAGTGCGCGGCGGGCATCGGCGACGAGGATCCGGAGCCAGTCCGGCAACACCGGAATGCGCGCGGCCAAGACGACGGCGATGGCGGCCGCGGCGATGGCCGTCATCAGCAAGGTCGGCGCCGGACCCGACACCTGCTCGAGCAGCCGGGCGCCGGGTTCGGTCGCCAGCACGATCGCGACCACGGCGACGGCGAACACGGCCTGCCCCGACGCGCGCTCGAGCACCACGGCGCGCACGGCCGGACCGGTTCTGCCCGAGCTGCGCGAATGACGCCAGGCCCGCGCCGCGTCGCCGAGCACGCCGCCGGGCAGGACCTGGTTGCCGAAGCCGGCCAGGTAGTAGTCGGCCAGCGCGCGGCGTCGACGCAGCGGCACGCCGAGACGGGTCGCGGTCCGGTGCCAGCGCTCGGCTGACAGCGTGAACTGCAGCACGCTGGTCGCCAGCGCCGCGGCCAGCCACGGCAGCGAGAGCCCGTGAACCTGGCGGGCGATCTCGGCCGGTTCCAGCCATGCGAACACGCCGATCAGGAGCGCCGCGCTGATCAGCACGCGGAGCAGCGTGGGTCGCGATAGCGCCGCTTTCATTCCGAGCACGGCTCGGCCCATATGTCGACGTGGCCGACCTCGATGCCGAGTTCCCCGTTCTCGATCGCCTCGCGCCGCGCAGCCCGCCACGCGTCGATCTCGCTGCCGGCATCGGGCGCCTGTTCGTGCAGCGCATCGCCCCAACCGTCCAGCAGCGTCGCGGCCAGCCGCTGGTGCCGGCCCGGAGCGAGCCGCCACGGGCTGGGCGATGTCCGGACCGCGTAGCCTTCGGCCCGGAACGCACCAACCAGCGCCCCGGGTGCGTCACCGCCCAGCGCTTCGCCCAGGCCCTTGTCCCGTTGCTGGTGCGCGCTCAGACGGTCGCGCATCGCCGCGTCCGTCGCCGTTTCCAGGCTCTCGCCGTCGCTGCGGACGAAACGCCAGTGTCCGTCGACCGTGAGCGTCCACAGCGCGGCACAGCCGACGGCGGCGCAGCGCGCGGCCAATGCATCGACCCAGCGCGCCGGGACCAGGTCGAACAGCGCCGAGGCCGTGGCCAGGTCGGTGCCGTCGGGCACGGATGCGGCCGCGTCGGCGAGATCGCGCCGGTCGTGCTCGGCGACCACTTCGCGGCCGTCGACATCGGACAGGCCCCGCAGCCGGGCGTCGGCGCGTTTCAGGAGATCTTCGTCGCGGTCGACCAGTCGCCATCGCTGCGGGCCCGGCAGACGCGGTGCCAGCCAGGCCGGGTTGTTGCCGGCGCCGGCGCCGAGATCGACGATGCGCAGTGGTTCTCGTCGCCGCGACAACCAGTGCCGCGCCCGCTCGACCAGGTCCGCCGCCCGGGCCTCGGCGTCGGCCGCTTCGCGCAGCGCCAGCCAGGCGGCATCGAAGCTTTCGCTCATGCCGACACCTCGCGGGATTCCAGCGCGGCCGCGAAGCCGCGGCCGGCCGCAGGCCAGTCGTCCAGTCTTTCGCGTCGCTCGAGCGCCGCCGCGACCAGGCGTGCGCGAAGCGCGGGCTCCGTCAGCCAGGTCTCCAGCGCGTCGGTCAGCGCGACACGATCGCCGACCGGAACGCGCAGTGCGCAATCGTCCGGAACGGTGTCGGCCAGCGCGCCGCCGTCGGTCGCGATCAGCGGCAGGCCGCGGGCGAGGGCCTCGGTCACGACCATGCCGTAGCCCTCGTAGCGGGAAGGCACGACGAGCACGTCGGCGCGCCCGTAGTCGGCATCGAGCTGTTCCGGCATGCGGACGCCGGCGAAACGGACCCGGTCGCCCAGACCGCGGGACTCGACGTTCTCGCGCAGCGCCTCGGCGTAGGCCGGGTCGCGACCGGCGTCGCCCACCAGCTCCAGCGACCAGTCGCGTTCGGCCAGCGGGGCCAGCGCGTCCACCAGTACATCCTGCGCCTTGCGGGGCACGAGGCTGCCGACGCAAAGCAGCCGCTGCGGGCGTTCCTCCGCGGCCCGACGGGGATCGGTCGCGGCCGGAGCCGGCTCGACGCCCGGCTCGACGACACGGAGCCGCGATGCGGGCACGTCCATGGCCGCCGCAAGCCGGGCCGCGGTGAAGCGGCTCGTCGTCACGACGCGCCGGCACGCGGCGAGCGCACGTCGTTCCAGCGCCAGGAAGCGGGCGCTGGCGTCCTCGGAAAGCCCGCTCTCGTCGGCCAGCGGATGGTGCACCAGGGCGACCAGGTCCAGCCGCCGCGCGTGGCGCTCGGCCACGTCGGGCAGGCCGCCGAGAGCGAGCCCGTCGACGACGACGGTCGCGCCTTCGGATCGGAGGCTCAGAACGTCATCGAGTGCCGCACGGGCCTCGTCGTCGGCATCGGGGAAACGTCCCGGCAGGCCGATCACGTCGATGGACCAACCCAGCGAGCGCAGTTCGTCGGCGATGCGCGCGTCGTAGCGATAGCCGCCGGTCGGCTGATCCGGATCTCCGGGCACGACGAGAAGCAGACCGGGCGCGCTCATCGCTGCGGGACCGGAAATCGGTGCGAACTCACACCGGTCCTTCGAAGCCGGCCCAGGCGGCGTGCGACTCGCCCAGCCGGACGCCGATGCGCTCCAGCCGGTCGCTGCCCGGCCCGAGCTGGTTGGCGCGGGCGGCTTCGACCAGCCTGCGCTGGATGACGGCGGCGAGGAATTCGGTGGTGGTGTTCCGGCCCCCGAACTCTTCGACTTCGTCGAGGTTGCGGTAGTCGTAATCGGCGAGGATCGCGGCCAGGACCTCGGAGGCGCGTCCGATGTCGACGACGAGATCGTCGTCGTCGAGTTCGGCGCGCTCGAACGTCGCGTCGACGACGTAGGTCGCCCCGTGCAGGTTCTGCGCCGGCCCGAAGCGTTCGCCGCGGAAGCTGTGGGCGATCATGAACGAATCGCGGACGGTGAGCGTGTACATGGCGTTGTCTCGGTTCAGTAGCGGATGCGGTGGCACAGTACGGAGCCGCCCGCGTCGGCCAGCCGCGGCATGATGTCCGGCAGCTCGTCGAACGGGCTTTCGCCGGAGATCAGCGCATCGAAGCGATCATCGGAAAGCAGCGACAGCGCGGCCTCCAGGCGGCGGCTCCGACTCCAGCGCGGCGCGCGGCCGGGGGGCACGTGGCCGACCTGGCTGGATTTGAGCTTAAGGCGGCGGGCGTGAAACGCTTCGCCCAGCGGCACGGCGACGGCCTGGTCCCCGTACCACGACAACTCGACGACCGTCGCTTCCGGTCCGGCGCAGGCCAGCGCCGTGGACAGGCCCTCGGGGCTGCCGCTGGCGTGGAAGACGACGTCGCAGTCGACCGGCGCCTCGTGCGGCGCGCGGAATTCAAGCCCGAGCGCGGCGGCGGTCTCGCGCCGGGCCGGCGAGACGTCGACCAGCGTCGCGCTCGCACCGGGCAGCGCCGCGGCCAGCGCGCCGGCGAGAAGACCCACGACGCCGCCGCCGACGACGGCGATGCGGTCACAGGGCCCCGGCGCGCCGTCCCAGATGCCGTTGAGCGCGGTCTCGAGATTGGCGGCAAGCACGGCGCGCGACGGCGGGACCCCGGCGGGCAGCACGGTCACGGTCTCGGCCGGGACGACGAAACGATCGTGGTGGGGATGGAGGCAGAACACGGTTCGCCCGATGAGCGCCGGGTCGCCGGCAACCACGTCGCCGACGCACGCATACCCGTAGCTGACCGGAAAGGGAAATCGTCCGCGCTGGAACGGCGCGCGCATGCGCGCGAATTCCGAAGGCGGTACGCGACCGCCGAACACCAGCGACTCGCTCCCGCGGCTGACGCCGCTGAAGCGGGTCTCGACGAGCACGTGACCGGCCGCCGGTTCGGCCAGCGGCTCCTCGCGGATCTCGCCGCGCCCCGGTGCGATGGCCCAGAAGGCCCGCGCGCGCTGTTGCTCTCGTTCACGCATATCCTCTATTGTCCGTGAGTAGAGGCAGCGGCGTGTGGACGCCGACGCCGTCGACGCCGGAGGGACCGGAATCTTGCGCATCGCGCCGAACAAGCCGCCGTTCACGCCGATCCTGGGCGACCTGGCCCTGGGGCTGGCAGCCGTAGCCGCCACCGCGCTGGCGCTGCAGGCCTGGCTTGCCGCCGCGCCGGTGTGGCTGGGCGGATCGGTGCTGGCCTACCTGGTGGTGGCCGCCGTCGTATACCGCTTCTGGCCGGCGCGCGCGCGCTTCGGGTGGCCGAATCGCGTCACGCTGGCCCGGGCGGTGCTGGTCGCGGTTCTCGTCGGAGCGCTGACGCTGCCCGAGCTGGTGGCGCGGCACGGCACCATCGTGTCGATGCTGGCGCTGGCCGCGATCGTGCTGGACGGGCTGGATGGTCGTCTGGCACGTCTGCTCGACGGCGTGACCGCTTTCGGCGCGCGCTTCGACATGGAAGTGGATGCGCTGCTCATCCTCGTGCTCAGCGTGGCCGCCGTTCTTTCCGGCCAGGCCGGCGCGTGGGTACTGGCCATCGGCCTGATGCGTTACGCGTTCGTGCTGGTCGGGTGGTTCGCGCCCTGGTGGCGCCGGGAGCTGCCGGACAGCACCTGGCGCAAGACGGTGTGCGTCACGCAGGGCCTGGTGCTCGCCGCGGTCCTGCTGCCGTGGATCCAGCCGCCGGCGACCCAATGGATCCTGGGCGTGTCGCTGTTGCTGTTGACGCATTCGTTCGGGCGCGATGCGCTGTGGCTGATGCGTGCACGCCGTCGCCCCGGCTGATGCGCGCACGCCGCCGGGCCCGCTGCCGCCGCTTTTTCGAATCCCGCCGCTCTGTCCAGGAGGACGTCATGAAACCGTTCAGCTCCATTCTGCTTCTTGCCCTGCTTCCGTTCACCGTCGCCACCGTTCGCGCCGAACCGGCGACGTGGCGGATCGATCCCGAGCACTTCTCGATCGCGTTCGACGTCGCGCACATCGGCTACCAGCGCCAGATCGGGCTGTTCCGCGACGCCGAAGGCTCGTTTCGCTACGACCCCGAGGCCAACCGGCTGCTCGATGGCCGCGTCGTCGTGCGCGCCGGCAGCGTGTTCACCGACCATGATGAACGCGACGCGCACCTGCGCGCGGACGATTTCCTGCATGTACAGGCTCACCCCGAGATCGTGTTCGAGGCAACGGAATGGGCGCCCGCCGACGGAGGCGGAACGCTGGCCGGCGAGCTGACGCTGCTGGGGACGACGCATCCCGTCGAACTCGACGTGACCATCAACAAGCGTGCCGAGTACCCGTTCGGCCACGGCGAGGAAACGCTGGGCGTCTCGGCGCGGGCCACGATCAAGCGCAGTCGGTGGGGCATGGACTACGCCGTCGACAACGGGCTGGTCGGCGACGACGTCGCGCTGCGCTTCGAATTCGAGGCGATTCGACAGTAGGACCGGGATACGGGTCGACGGGTCGACGTCGCGATGTGACGCGGATCGTCACGTTTCCACCATTCTGCTACCGAATCGATTTCGTGGTAAATCGTCTTGCGGTCAATGGCTTGAGGCCGGGCTCTGACGAGCTGGCACCGGTCTTGTATTGATCAGTTCGGGGTTGTAGGCGCTCCGGTTCGCATCATGCGGTGCCGGTCGCGAAACAAAAGGAGCTGGCCATGCAGGAACGCAGGCATGATGGGGGCGACGGAACCGGCCGACGCGTGTTGTTCGTGGACGATTCCAGGCTGATGCGGTTTGCCGCGAACCGGTTCATGCGCGACGAGTTCGAGATGGTGCTGGCCGAGAACGGGCGGCAGGCCTGGGACGCGTTGGAACGGGATGCCGGCATCGGCACCGTGATCACCGATCTCAACATGCCCGAGGTCGACGGGATCGAACTGATCCACCGCATTCGCAATTCCACCGACGACCGCGTGCGCGCGATGCCGATCCTGGTCGTCACCGGGGTCGACGAGAAGTCGGGCCGCCGGCGCGCGATGGACGCCGGCGCCAACGACCTGGTGCCGAAACCGTTCACCGGCTCGGACCTGACCGATCCCGTGCGCGAATACCTGCGCCGCGCCGCGCGCAGCCGGAGCGATGAAAACGTTGCACGTACCGCCCGCCAGCACAACATCGAACCCACCCGCGACGCACTGGTCGATCGCCTTGCGCAGCTGGCCAGCTTCCACGACCGCCACGGCATGGAAATGTCGTTGCTGCACATGCGGCTGGACAACTACGAGCGGATCGCCGGCGGCTACGGCCTCAACTGGGCGGAGTCGCTGATGCGTCACGTCGAGCGCGTGCTGGCCCGCGAGGTGCGCAACGAGGACACCATCGGCCGAAGCGGCGACGACACGTTCAGCATCCTGTTGATGGCCACGCCGGCCACCGGTGCCAAGCGCCTTCGTGATCGCCTGCGCAGCCACCTGGCGCGCAACCCCGCACGATATCCGGGCAAGACGCTGGAAGCCGAAGTCAGCTTCGCGATCCAGTGCCCGAACCCCGGAGAGGGCCGCAGCGCGTCGATGCTTCTGCACGAGGGCCTGCAGCGGCTGGCCGAGCCGGCCAACGTCACGCGCCTGGCCGACCGTCTCCAGACAGCGTAATGATTTTCGGCCCGGATGGGGCCGAGACGTGACGGCCGGAATCCCGGGCGGATCGACGATTGCAGTCTCCACGCGCATCGGGTTCCGGGTCCGCTTTTTTCCCTCGTCGCGCTGATCGCGTTCGCCGGCATCCCGGCCGGCAGGCTGGCGTCCACGCGCCGGCCAGGGCGCCGATCGCCGCGTTCGTCTTGATCGCGATCCGCCTCCAGCGCATCCGCCGCGGGCGTCGATGCGGCCTGGGCAACCACATGCCCGGATCGCGAGAGCCAGACCGAACCGTTCTTCCGGTGCCGGGTGATGCCGGGTCCCGAAACGCTTGGCACCGAGGCCGTTCGGCCCCAACCCGGCCCTAACCAGCGAGGCGGGAGGAGGGTGTGGGAGGAGCGGTTCGGGGGCATCGCTGATCACTCGGCAGAAGCACCGAGGCACGGCACGAGCCGGGCTTGCGGCCGGCTGGCGGCGCCCCCGCCGTTGGCAGACTCGACGCGATCGGCTATCCTCGCGGCATGCAGTCGGGGCGTTCGAGCGGTCGGGGACACCGTTTCGTTCGCGGTGGGCGCATGGCGCTCGCCGCGTTTTGCTGTGCATTTCTGTCGGGCCCGGTCTCCGGTGCCGAGACGGCCCGGCCGGCGCCAGTGGCCGACTGGCTGACCACGGCCGACGGCCTTCCCGACGCCTACGCCGAGGCGATGGTCCGCGACCGCGCCGGCTACCTGTGGATCGCGACGCGCGGTGGGCTGGTTCGCCACGAGGGCCTGGCGCTGAACGCGCTGCGCCGCGACCCGGACCGGCCGGGCTCGCTGCCCGGAAACAACGTCCTGTCACTGATGGCGGCCGGCGACGGCAGCGTGTGGGCGGGAATCTCGGGACAGGGTATCGTCCGCATGGACGGCACCCGGGTGGAGCGACACTGGGCGCCGGCGACCGCCGGCGGCGTTCTGGAAGGGCGCTACGTCTGGTCGATGGCCGAGAGCTGCGACGGCGCGGTCTGGGGCGTCTTCGCCCGCGACGGCCTGGTCCGGATCGATCCGGAGACGGGCGCGGCGCGGAATTTCGCGGCCGGTTCGAAGGGGATCCCGGCCGAGGGTTTCGGCGTGCAGCTGGTCGCAGGTTCCGATTGCCGGCTCTGGCTGGTCCGGACCGACGGGCTCTGGCGGGTGCGCACTTCGACGCCGTTCGGAATCGTGCCGGCACTGCGCGCGGCGGACTCGCCGATGGGGACGTTTCTCGCGCTCTCGCTGGCCGATTCCGACCGTGCTTTCGTCGGCGGCTCGGGGATGCTGCTCGAGGTCTCGCTGAACGGGAACGACGGAAACGCGACGGTCGCCGATCGCTGGGAGGTGGGCCGAACGATCGGCGTGATCCGGACTGCGGGCGACGGGCGACTCTGGCTCGGCTTCCGTCACGGCCTGGCGCTGTTCGATCCGGCCCGGGGCGGCGCCGACGTACTGCCGCCCGATGCCGGAGCCGGCAGTCTTGGTGCGGTGCAGGTCACCGACATCCTGCCCGGCGGCGAGGGTGAGGTCTGGATCGGGACCAGCGGCAACGGGGTCGCCCGGCTGCCGACGGGCTGGCAGGGATTCAGGCCTTACCCGCTGGGAGTCCGGGATGGCGACGCGACGCAGATCACCGCGCTGACGGTTCACGACGGCGTGCTCTGGGCCGGCGGAGCCGATGCGCGCATCCGGCGCCTCGAGCCGGCATCGGGCCGAATCCGGCCGTTCGAGACCGCGCGGACGGATCGCCACGCCGATATCGTCGATATCGAGGTGACCGAGGACGCCGTCTGGATGCTGCGCCGCGGCGACCTGTCCAGGTTCGACCGCGGCCGCGGCCGCGAGCGGGTGGTGATCGACCCGTCCGTCGAGGAGGCGGTGCAGTTCGAGTTCCTGACTCCTGCAGGAAGCGGCCGGATGTGGCTGGCCGACGACGGTGGCGGCCTGCGGCTGCTGAATCCGGAAGGCGAGGTCGTTGATCGCTGGCACGCGGCCGCCCCGCCAGAACGCCGGCTGCCCGAAGCCTCGCTGAAGGGGATCCGGCGCGGACCCGACGGCCGCTGGTGGCTGCTGAGCAGCGATGCGTTGTACCGGCAGGGCGCGTCGGGCCGGTTCTTCGCCATTCGCCGCAGCGAGCACGGCGGCTACGACGAGATGGCCTTCGACGGAACCTCGCTGTGGCTTGCCTCGGCGTCGGTTCTCCAGCGCTTCGAACTGCAAGGCGACCGTCTCCGCGTCACCGCACGCTACACCGCCGGCGACGGTCTGCCGGCCGGCCGCATCCAGGGCCTGGTGCCCGGAAGCGGGTCGCTGTGGATATTGAGCAGCATCGGGCTGGCCAGGCTGGAGCCGGAAAGCGGGCTGTTCCGGCTTTTCAACGCGCGCGAGGGCCTGAAGCAATCGGAATTCACGCCACGCACGGTGGTGCGATTCGGCGACGGCCGATTCGCTGCCGGCACCAGCAGCGGAGTGCTGATCGTCGATCCCGCTCTCGTTCGGCCGGCGACCGATCCGCCGCCGGTTCACGTGACCGGAGTTCGCGCCGGCGACAGGACGATCCGGCTTGCGCCGGGCGAGCGTGGCGCGCTGGCGTTCGATTGGTCGGAGAATTCGCTGGAAATCTCGTTCCGGGCGCTGTCCTACATCAATCCGCGCCAGACCCGTTACCGGGTCCGTCTTTCGGGCTGGGAGCGGGAATGGCAGGCGTTCACGGGCCGAACGAGCCGTCACTATGCCAACCTCCCGTCCGGCACCTACACCTTCGAGGTGCAGGCCGCCAATGCGGACGGGGTCTGGAACCGGCGCGGCGACGGCGTGACCTTCTCGGTGGCGCCGCCGCCATGGCGCTCGCCACCGGCCTGGGCCGCTTACGCGGTGGCCGGGCTTGCGCTGACGGGGGTCGGCTGGAGAGCGGCGCTACAGCGCAGGCGCCGCTCGGAGACCTTGCGCCGGCTGCGCGACGAGCAGCGACTGGCCGACCGCCAGCGCGATCTGCTGGCCCGCCTGAACCGCAGCATCGAGCCCGAGCGGCTGGCGCTGGCCGTGGCCGAAGCGGCGTGTGAACTGACCGGCGCGAACCCCTGCCACGTTGCCTTCGAGGACTCCGGCCTGCCCGACGGGATATGGACGTTCCCGCCGGGGGGCGATTCGCCGAGCCGCGAGCGCCTCGAAGCCGCCGCGGTCGCCGATGGTCCCGGCGAAGTGCTTCGTCTCGGCGACGGCGCGCGCACGCTGGCCACGGCCTGGCTGCCGAACGCCGATCACGGCGATCCGTCGTCGGAGCGCGCCGGCCTCGAGCTGTTCGCGCAGTCGGCCGGCCAGGTGCTGGCGAACGCGCGGTTGCTCGGCGAGATGCGGGTGCTGGCCGAGCGGGCCAGCGCCGCGAGCGCGGCGAAATCGGAATTCCTTGCCACGATGAGCCACGAGATCCGGACGCCGCTGCACGGGTTGCTGGGCATGATGGACGTGCTCGATCGCTCCGACGACGGCAACGCGCGCGCCGAGATGATCCGGACCATGCGCGACTCGGGTCGCCAGCTCGAGCGGATTCTCAACGACGTGCTCGACCTGTCGCGCATCGAGGCCGGTCACTCGGGACTGGCGATCGCGCCGTTCGACCTGCCGTCGTTGCTCGAGCGCGTGGTCGACCTGCACGCCCCCAACGCCGACGCCGACGGGCTGGCGCTGCGACTGAGAATCGACGCCGATCTTCCGATCGTGGTCTCCGGCGACGGCGACCGGGTCGCCCAGATCATCGGCAACCTGCTGTCGAATGCGATCAAGTTCACCGAGCGGGGCGCCGTGGAAGTGGCCGCCGCGCTCGATCGAGATCAGCGGCTGATGCTCACGGTGGCCGATACCGGTCCCGGCATCGATCCGGCGCTGCAGGCCGAGCTGTTCGAACCGTTCACGCAGGTGGAATCGGCGCGCACGCGTCGACACAGCGGAACCGGGCTGGGCCTGGCGATCTGCCGCCGGCTCGTGTCGGCCATGGACGGACGACTCGAACTTAGAAGCCGGCCGGGGCGGGGCAGCCGGTTCACGGTCCGCCTGCCGCTGCCCGGCTCGTACCGGCAGCAGCCCCTGCGCACGACGCTGCTGGACGGATTCAGGCTGGCCGCGGCACTGCCGGCGGCCGAAGTTCGCGTATTGATGCGGCTGGGGCGCCGCTGGGGCCTGGACGTGACGCGCATCCGCAGCGACGGGACCGGCGCTCACGGCGATTTCGATGCGCTGATCTTCCGGGACCGGTGCGTCGAGCCGCGCGTCGTCGCCGGCCTGCTTCGGGCCGGGCTCCCGTGCTGGCACCTGGGCGATGCCGAGGCGGACGTGGCCGGCGATGTCTGCTGGCTCAGGGCGCCGCTGGTCGAATCACGGCTGATCGGGGCGCTGATCGACCAGCGCCTGGGCGAGCCGCGGCCATCGGGTGACGTGCGGGCCTGAACCCGGCCCCGCGCCGCCGATGTGATGCCATTCAGTCGTTTTCGCGCCTGCTGAATTCGCGCACCGACTCGACCAGCACCGAAACGTGCTCCGGCGGGACGTCCGGCGTGATGCCGTGGCCGAGATTGAACACGTGGCCGCTGCCGGGCCCGAAGTCGGCCAGCACGTCGGCGACGGCCTGCCGGATCACGTCGGGGTTGGTCACGAGCACGGCCGGGTCGAGGTTGCCCTGCAGCGCCACGCGGTCGCCGACGCGGCGGCGCGCGTCGGCCAGTCGCGTCGTCCAGTCCAGACCCAGCGCGTCGCAGCCCGTATCGGCCAGTGCCTCCAGCATGCCGCCGCAGCCCTTGGCGAACAGGATGATCGGCATTCCGGGCTGCGCCTCCCGGACGCGGTCGACGATGCGCTGCATGCCCGCCAGCGAGAAGCGCTGGAACATCGCCGGCGACAGCACGCCGCCCCAGCTGTCGAACACCATCAGCGCGTCTGCGCCGGCCTCGGCCTGGGCGATCAGGTAGTCGGCGGTGGCCTCGGCGAGGTGGCCGATCAACGCGTCGGACTCGTCCGGGTGCTCGAGCAGCATCTTCTTGGCGCGCTTGAAGTCCTTCGAGCTGCCGCCCTCGATCATGTAGGTGGCCACGGTCCATGGGCTGCCGGCGAAGCCGATCAGCGGGACGTCTTCGGGCAGGTCGCGGCGGATCAGCCGGACGGCGTCCATGACCTCGCCGGTGTCGTCGTTCGGGTCCGGCCGGGGCAGGTCGGCGATGGCCGATGCCTCGCGCAGCGGCCGCTCGAACTTCGGTCCCTCGCCCGGCGTGAAGCCGAGTCCCAGCCCCATGACGTGCGGCAGGATGAGGATGTCGGAAAACAGGATGGCGGCATCGAAGCCGTAGCGGCGGATGGGCTGCAGCGTGACCTCGGCGGCCAGTTCCGGCGTGCCGGCCAGCGTCAGGAAGTCGCCGGCTTTCGCGCGGGTTTCCATGTACTCGGGCAGGTAGCGCCCGGCCTGGCGCATCAGCCAGATCGGCGTGCGTTCGACCGGTTCGCGCCGCAGGGCGCGCATGAACAGGGTGTCGGTTCTCGCGTCGTTCATGATTGCAGAAACTCCAGAAGTTGTTCGGCCTCGACGTCTTCGCGCACGCGCGCCGAGCCCAGCGTGTCGAGCAGGATGAGCCGGATCCGGCCGGCGCGGTTCTTCTTGTCCAGGTGCATGTGCCCGACCAGCGTCGCGGCATCGATGTCGTCCGGCACGGCGGTCGGCAGGCCCAGCTCCGAGAGCAGTGCTTCGAGACGATCGGCCTCGGCGTGCCCGAGCTCGCCCAGGCGCACGCCCAGCCGCGTCGCCAGGCACATGCCGATCGCGACGGCCTCGCCGTGGAGGTAGCGCGCGTAGCCGGTCGCCGTTTCGATGGCGTGGCCGAACGTATGTCCGAAGTTCAGCAGCGCGCGCTGGCCGGCCTCGCGCTCGTCGGCCTCGACCACCTCGATCTTGTGCCGCGCCGAGCGGGCCACCGCCGACTCGAGCACGTCGGCGCGGCGCTCCAGCAACTGGGTCGTCCGCTCCTCCAGCCAGCCGACGAACGACGCGTCGCGGATCGCGCCGTACTTGACGACCTCGGCCATTCCGGCGGCGTAGTCGCGCGCTTCCAGCGTGGCGAGGGTCTCGACGTCGATCATGATGCCGGCCGGCTGGTGGAACGCGCCGACCAGGTTCTTGCCGGCGGCCAGGTTGAAGCCGGTCTTGCCGCCGATGGCCGCATCGACCTGGGCCAGCAGCGTGGTCGGTACCTGGACGACGCGGATGCCGCGCATGTAGCTGGCCGCGGCGAACCCGGCAAGATCGCCGATGACCCCGCCGCCCAGCGCGATCACGGTAGCATCGCGCTGGGCGCCGATCTCGGCGAGGCGCTCGAGGATGGCGAGCCAATGGTCGGCCGTCTTCGCGCTCTCTCCCGACGGCAGGATGAGTTCCGCAGGATCGTGCTCGGCGGTGGTCTGCACCAGCGTCTGCAGGTAGTGCCCGGCGACGGTCTGGTCGGTGACGATCAGCACCCGTCCCTGCAGAAGATCGCGCCACGGCTCGCGCCGCCCCAGCAGGCCGCGCTCGAGCAGGACCGTGGAGGCGCCGCGGTCGTGCTTCAGTTCGAGGTGTTGCATTCGCGCTCCCCTTCGCCCTCGATGAAGGCACGGATTGTACGTTCGAGCGCCTGCGCCATCTGGACCAGCGGGCGGTTCTTCGATTCGAATTCCACGTCGGCCAGCGAGGCGTAGATCGGGTTGCGGGTCTCGGCCATGGCGGTGAGGCGACGGCGCCGGTCCGGCGCGGCCAGCAGCGGCCTGCGCTTGTCGCGCTCCAGACGGCGGATCTGCTGGTCCACCGCCGCGTTCAGCCAGACGACCCCGCCGCTGGCGCGAATGACCTCGCGGTTTTCCGGCGCCAGCACCGAGCCGCCGCCGGTCGCGATCAGCCGGCCCGAGCCGGCCGCGATCTCGGCCAGCAGCTTGCTCTCCCTGGCGCGGAAACCCTCTTCGCCCTCGATGTCGAAGATCACCGCCACCTCGACGCCGCAGCGACGCTCCAGTTCCTCGTCGATATCGACGAATTCCAGGTCCAGTCGCGGCGCGATCCGTCGACCCAGCGATGTCTTGCCCGAGCCCATCGGGCCGATCAGGAAGATGTTGTTCACCGACGAGATGCCGTTGAGCCGTGGCCCGGATGCTACAGGAAATCAACGATCGCTTTGCGCGCGGTTACCATCGCATCATGCGCTCCGACTCATCCGCCGGCGAGCTGCTGACCGGCTTTCCGCCCGTTCATGACCCCGACGCCGAGATCCTCGTGCTCGGCAGCATGCCCGGCGTGCGCTCGCTCGACGCCGCCGAGTACTACGCCCATCCGCGCAACGCGTTCTGGCCGATCATGGAGCGCCTGCTGGACGTGCCCGCCGGGGCTGATTACGCCCATCGTCTGGCGGGGCTGAAGTCGCACCGCATCGCGTTGTGGGACGTCATCGGCCGGTGTCGACGCACCGGCAGCCTGGATCAGCGCATCGAGCCGGATTCGATCGAGGCCAACGATTTCCCGGCGCTGTTCTCGGCCTGCCCGCGCATCGGGCGGGTGCTGTTCAACGGCGGCATGGCCGAGACCGCCTGGCGGAGACACGTGGCCGCTTCGCTGCCCGACGGCATCGACCCGCTGGAGTGCATGCGGATGCCGTCGACCAGCCCGGCCTTCGCTGCGATGACCTTCGAGCGCAAGTGCGCCGCCTGGCGGCGGGGCCTGGAGCCGGTGCTCCCGCGCTGACCGGCGACTTGCCGCTGCGCCGGATTGGTTAACATACGCTGCGTCGCTCAGGCCCGGAATCCTCGATGGTCCGCTTCTTCATCGTCTTCGTCGTGTTGCTGATCTCGCTGTTCACCGTCGAGGTGCTGCAGCCCGTGCAGCAGCACGTCATTCTCCCGTTCACGTCCGGACTGGCGTGGATCAGCGTCAACCTCATCGAGTTGTTCGACAGCGGCGTGGTGTCGGCGGGCAAGGTGATCCGGGATCTCGAAAGCGGTTTCGCCGTGTCCATCGAGCCGGGTTGCAACGGCGTCGAGGCGCTGATCATCCTGTTCGCCGCGATGTTCGCGTTTCCGGCGCCGCTGAAGAGCAAGCTGATCGGATTCGCGATCGGCTTCGTGGCCATCCAGGCGCTGAACCTCGTGCGCATCATCAGCCTGTTCTACCTCGGCCAGTGGAACATGACCTGGTTCGAATGGTTCCATCTCTACCTCTGGCAGGCGCTGATCATCCTCGACGCGCTCGTCGTCTGGCTGATCTGGCTGCGCAAGCTGCCGCCCCGGCGAGACGGCGGTCCCCCGCCCGGCGGTGACACCGGCCCCGCGCCCGAGCCGCAACAAGCCTGATGGCCGAGTCCGCCCGTCGCCTGCTGATCGCCGGCTGCGGCGATCTCGGTACCCGGCTTTCGCGCCGGCTCGAGGGTTGGGACATCCACGGGCTGCGGCGCGACCCGTCGAGCCTGCCCGAGCCGATCCGGCCGATTGCCGCCGACCTGGCTCGTCCCGCGAGTCTCGAGGCCGTCGCCGGCGCCTGGGATGCCGTCGTATACACGGCCACACCCGGTGAATTCACGCCGGAGGCCTACCGCGCCACGTACGTCGAAGGGCTGCGCGCGCTCGCCGGGCGCGTCGAGTCGCCCCGCTGGATCGCCGTGTCGTCCACGGCGGTGTACGGCCAGGATGCCGGCGAATGGGTGGACGAGTCCTCGCCCACCGAGCCGAAGCGGTTCAACGGCGAGGTCCTGCTCGAGGCCGAGCGGATCGTCGGAGAACTCGGCGGCATCGCGGTCCGGTTTTCGGGGATCTACGGGCCCGGCCGCGATTTCCTGATCCGCAAGCTGCGGGAAGGCGGGGTGACCTGCCGGCGCGATCCGCCCGTATGGACCAACCGGATTCACTCCGAGGACTGCGCCGGGGTGCTGGAACACATCCTGACACTCGACGCGCCGGCCCCGCTGTACGTGGCCAGCGACCGCATGCCGGCGCCGCGCTGGGATGTGCTGACGTGGCTGGCCGACCGGCTCGGCGTGCCCGGCCCGAGCGAGGTCGACGACGACGGCGGGCAGGGCAAACGGATCTCGGCAGCCCGGCTAATCGACAGCGGCCTTGCGCTACAGTATCCGGACTACCGTGCCGGCTACGAGGAGCTTCTCGAATGCGACTGAACGACGAAATCATCGAGCGATTCCAGGCCGGCTTCGACGAGGCCGTCGAGGCCGGCGTGCCCGAGCCCACCGCGATGTCGCTGGGCACCGTCGGCGCCGACGGCCGACCGTCGGTGCGCGTGGTGCTGATGAAGGGCTACGACGCCGAGGGCTTCGTCTTCTACACCAACACCAGGAGCCGGAAGGGCGACCAGCTGGCCGCCAACGATGCCGCGGCGCTTACGTTCTGGTGGCCCCGGACCGAGCAGCAGGTACTGATCGAGGGCCGGGCGTCGCCGGTCACCGCCGAAGAGGCCGATGCCTACTTCGCGTCGCGGCCGCGCGGCAGCCGGATCGGCGCGTGGGCGTCGAAGCAGTCCAGCGAGCTCGACGACCGCCAGACGCTCGTCGACCGGGTTCGTTCGCTCGAAGCCGAGTACGAGGGCAAGGAGATTCCGCGTCCGCCGCACTGGTCGGGCTATCGCGTCGACGCCGACCGCGTCGAGTTCTGGTACGGGCGCGAGTACCGGTTGCACGAGCGCATCCTGTACACGGCCGGTGACGATGGGTGGGAGAAGAAACTGTTGTATCCGTGAGCTGCGGTGGGTTCGCGTTGCCCACTGATGGAGTTCCGTCGTGATCCGTGGCGATTCCGGTGTGTTTTCGTTTCGTCAAACCTGCTGCGCGCCTTGCCCGGGTCATTCTCATCCCCCGTAGAAGCGGCCTCCGGGCCGCGAATGAATTCCAATTTCGTAAAACCGGTTTCGCCACGCCCGCTGCGCGACTTGCCCGGATCATTTTCATCCCCCGTAGGAGCGGCCTCCGGGCCGCGAAAGAATTCCAATTCCGTAAAACCCGTTTCGCCACGCCCGCCGCGCGATTTGCCCGCGTCGCCCTCTTCCCCCGTAGGAGCGGCCTCCGGGCCGCGAATGAAATTCGAACCAAGGAACCGGTTTCGCCACGCCCGCTGCGCGGGCTTTCTGCCGACCTACTTTTATCAACAGCGATAAAAGTAGGCAAAAGCGCCGTAAAGGCAGGCAGCTGTCGGCTGCGGGCACCGATCCGTAAGGTGGTTTCTGATTGCCTACCGGTCGTTGCTGGTGTCCGGCTGCCGGTATTCCGGGCAGGCGCGGCGTTGGGGAGTAGCCCGCTCGGGACATCACGACCTCGAGCCGGGCAGGCCCGCGGCCTGTGGCCGCGCCAGTTTCGGGCTTTGGATCTGGTTGTTCGCTTGTTCGGGATCAGTTTGGTTGGGTCTCCCAGTTCCGTCGGCGCGAAGTCGCGCCTCCCACAGGAGTGCGTTGGAGTTCTGCTTGACTTTTGTAGGAGCGGCGACTTCGCCGCGAC
>JBPRGD010000155.1:0-1142 GCA_051428125.1 Candidatus Wenzhouxiangella sp. M2_3B_020 | reverse complement strand
GGGCCGACGGCAATGCGATAGGTGATGGAATGCCCGGCCAGATCCGGCATCGGGTCGTCGGGGTCGAGCGCTTCGCCCAGGTCGAGTTGCTCGGTGTCGCGCTCCAGCAAGCCTTCGCGTTCGAGCAGCCGCCCGACCCGGCGGGCGATGATGTAGGCCAGTTGCGTCAGTTGGGCCGATGTGGGCTCGCGCACCCATTGGAAGCGCAAGCGGATGCCGTCGGGCGCTACTTCATAGACCCCATCCAGGAACAACATGTGGAAATGGATATTAAGGTTCAGCGCCGAGCCGAAGCGCTGGATCAGCGTGACCGCGCCGGTGCGGGCGGTTTGCTGCGTGTGCCCGGCCTGTCGGATCAAGTGGCCGGCGATGGCGCGGTTAACGATGCCGAGCACCCGGCCAATCAGCGCCGGATGGGTCGCGAGCAGAAATCGCATCGGAAACGGAAGACTCAAGACCCATTGCCGGATCGGGCGCTCGGGCAATACTTGATCGACCAGCCAGGCCGCGCCATCGGCCATGCGCCGGGCGCCGCAACTGGGGCAGAAGCCCCGGCGCTTGCAGCTGAACGCCAGCAGATGTTCGGCGTGGCAGGTGTCGCATCGAAGGCGCAGGAACCCGTGCTCGAGCCGGCCGCACTGTAGGTAGCCATCGAACGCCTGCCGCACGTGGCCGGGCAACGGTTTGCCGGCCTCGGCCAGGTGTTCGACAAAGGCCGGGTAATGCCGCTCGATGATCTGGTAGAGCAGTGTGCGTTCGGGCCGGTGGCGCTGGTAGGCACCGGTCGCCGGTCTTGCAGCGGCCGATATCTGCGCGGCTTGCGGGGACACGTGCGGAAACCAGAAAGCTATATTTATATACAGCTTATCAGGTGTGTCTACGCTTGCGCCAGCCGCGGCGCCGTGCCGCAGGTCGACTCAGTGGAAAATCGCTGGCGCCGAAACCGGAACGGTGGCCATGCGACGGTCCGCGCGGGCTCACGCCGCCCCCGCAGACCGGCCGGTCAAACAACAAGCGAATGCGATCGGCAGCGAGCGACGTCGTGGTCAGTCGTCACCGGCGTATTGGATGGCCCGCTCGGCGGTTATGTTCGCCGCACCTGCAGCAAGGGTTTCCGGCGGGATGAATTCCAGCACGCCGTT
>JBPRGD010000154.1:0-1196 GCA_051428125.1 Candidatus Wenzhouxiangella sp. M2_3B_020 | reverse complement strand
CCGGACTTCTGCCAGCCGCGGGCGGTGTTCGCGCTCGTGCTGCTCGGCGTGCTGCTGGCGCTGCTGCTGGCGCTGGCCGGGGGGCCGGGCTTCGAAGGGTTCTGGATCGCGCTGGGCCTGAACAGCCTGATGATCGAAAGCGTGGTTCTGGCCTCGTGCCTGCTGCTGTGCACCGCCCGGCCGTGGCTGGCGCGCTTGACCCCGGTTGCCGCGTTCGCGACCATCTTCGTCGTCATCCAGGCCCTGGTCGCCGCGTTCTCGGTGCTGGCGGTCCCGCTGTTCCTGGCCCCGGCCGACCCTGGTGCTTCGGGCGTCGACTGGCTGCTCCGCAACCTGCTGATCTCGCTGATCGCGTCGCTGGTCTTCATCCGCTACCTGGTGCTCTACCGCCAGTGGCAGCTCCAGGTGCGCGCCGAGGCCGGCGCACGCCTCGACGCGCTGCAGGCGCGGATCCGGCCGCATTTCCTGTTCAACTCGCTCAATACCATCGCCAACCTGATCCGGACGCGTCCCGACGAGGCCGAGCAATCGGTGCTCGATCTATCCGACCTCCTGCGAACGGGCCTGAGAACCGGCGCCTCGCACACGCTGGGCGAGGAACTGGAGCTGATTCGCGGCTACCTGCGGATCGAGTCCCAGCGGTTGCGCGAGCGCCTGCGCATCGACTGGGAGATCGACGATTCACTGCCGCTGGACGTTCCGATTCCCGCCCTGCTCATCCAGCCGCTGGTCGAGAACGCCGTCGTCCACGGCATCGCGCATCTGCCCGAGGGTGGCACCTTGACGATCCGGGCCGATGCCACCGAGCGCGGTCGCTGGCGGGTACGGGTCGAGAATCCGCTGCCGCTTGATGCCCAGTCCGGAACCGAATCGAACGATGCGGAAACGACCACGGGCAATCGGATGGCGTTGGCCAACATCGAGAAGCGGCTGGAGCTGGCCTACGGCGAGCGGGCGCGGCTGACGACCCGCGAAGCGGACTCCACGTTCCGTGCCGTGATCCGCGCGCCGATCCAGGACTGAACGAGCGCGAATCCGCTTCTCGCTCGCGAACCGGCGCGGATCGGCATCCGCCGAACGTTTGACGCAAGACCCGGATAGCGATCGATCATCCGGCCCTTGAATCACGCGTTCCCGCCGGCCGAATCGACGTCGGCGTCGTCCGGGGCATCCGGGTGCATCTCGAGCGCGGCCGG
>JBPRGD010000153.1:0-21113 GCA_051428125.1 Candidatus Wenzhouxiangella sp. M2_3B_020 | reverse complement strand
CCGCGCTGGAAGGCCTGGCGCTGTTCGTCATCGTCTGGGTATTCGCGCGCAGGCCCAGGCCCGCCGGAGCGGTGGGCGGGCTGTTTCTTGCCGGCTACGCGGTGTTCCGGTGGATCGCCGAGTTCTTCCGCGAGCCGGACGGGCACCTGGGATTCGTTGCGTTCGACTGGCTGACGATGGGGCAACTCCTGTCGCTGCCCATGTTCATCGCCGGCGTCGGCCTGATGATCTACGCTTACAGGAGCTCCGAATGAAGGCCTACCACGACCTGCTTCGACGCGTGCTGGAATCCGGCGTCGAAAAGAGCGACCGTACCGGCACCGGCACGCTGAGCGTGTTCGGCCACCAGATGCGCTTCGACCTGGCCGGCGGCTTTCCGCTGGTCACGACCAAGAAGCTGCACCTGAAATCCATCGTCCACGAACTGTTGTGGTTCATCGCCGGCGATACCAACATCGGCTACCTCAACGAGCACGGCGTGACGATCTGGGACGAGTGGGCCGACGAAAACGGCGACCTGGGCCCGATCTACGGGCGCCAGTGGCGTGCATGGCCGGTGCCGGAAGGCGGCGAGCACGACCAGTTGACCGCGATCGTCGACCGGATCCGACGCCGTCCGGATTCGCGCCGCCACCTCGTGACGGCCTGGAATCCGCCGTACCTGCCCGACGAGAAGATCCGGCCCTCGGAAAATCCGGCCAACGGCCGGATGGCGCTGGCGCCATGCCACGCGATGTTCCAGTTCTGGGTCGCCGACGGCCGGATCAGCCTGCAGCTCTACCAGCGCTCCGCCGACTGTTTCCTGGGCGTGCCGTTCAACATCGCCTCGTACGCACTGCTGCTGATGATGGTCGCGCAGGTCACCGGCCTGAAGGCGCACGAGTTCATCCACACCTTCGGCGACGCGCACATCTACCTCAATCATCTCGAGCAGGTCCGCACCCAGCTCGAGCGCGAGCCGTACCCGCTGCCCGAAATGCGGCTGAGCCCCGAGCGCGAGCGGCTGGAGGACTTCCGGTTCGAGGACTTCGAGCTCGTCGGCTACCGGGCCCACCCGCCGATCAAGGCGCCGATCGCGGTCTAGTCGCTCGAAAAGTCCGTTTCGTTGACCGCAGATGAACGCGGATGGACGCGGATCAAAATCGCAACGGCCGCCGGGTCCGGCACGCCGGATCGGAGCATGCGCGCTGATCACGGTTCGACGGCACGTGAGTGCTTCGCTTCGCTGGTTCCGAGGCTCGAAATTCGAAAACGTGTAACCACGAAGAGCACGAAGAACACGAAGAGCGCCTCTCGGGTCGGTGCGGGCTCATTGAGGAATGTCGCGCCCGGGAAAGCGGGTCTAGGCAAATCTTCGTGTAGATGCATTCCGACATGTTTGCGCTAGCGGGAGAGGTTTCCAGAGGAGATCGTACGGCGCATTCGTTACGCCCCCGCTTAGCGACGGAAGTGCCGAAACGCGTGACGAACGGCGATTTCCTTACTTCGTGCGCTTCGTGCCCTTCGTGGTTCATGCTCCGGGTTCTTTCCAGGATTTCATCTGCGTTCATCCGCGTCCATCTGCGATGCGTAATGTAGCCAGGCAACGGAGGCTCCGGCCCGATTTCCGGGCGTTTCCGACCTGCCTGACGCCGCACCGACTTCAATTCGCTTCACTTCGTGCCCTTCGTGGTTCATGCTTCCGGTTTTTCGGGCATTTCATCTGCGTTCATCCGCGTTCATCTGTGGTTCGAACACGCTTTCCTGCGGTTTCCGCTCGAGAACCGTCATAATCGGACACCATGAGCAAGACCCCCGAAATCGTGCTGGTCGCCGCGATGGGCCGGAACCGCGTCATCGGTGTCGACGGCCGGATGCCGTGGCACCTGCCGGCCGACCTGAAGCACTTCAAGTCGGTGACGATGGGCCATCCGATCGTGATGGGACGCCGGACGTTCGAGTCCATCGGCAGGCCACTGCCGGGCCGGCGCAACGTCGTGCTGAGCCGGTCGCTGGATTCGGCGCCCGACGGCGTCGAAGTGCAGGCATCGCTGGACGCCGCGCTGGGCGGGATCGACGACGAGGCCGTGATGATCATCGGCGGGGGCGCGGTCTACGACGAGGTGCTACCGCGCGCCGACCGGATGGAGTTGACGCTGGTCGACGCCGCACCCGAAGGCGATACTTTCTTTCCGGCCTACGACCGGCACGAATGGGCGCTGCGCGCCATGACTCGCCGGCCCCCCGACAATGACAACGAACACGCGCTGGTATTCTGCAGTTTCGTCAGGGAAACGGAGCGGCAGGAATTCCCGTCATGAATCTTTGTTCGATGATTCTTGCACCCCGGTGCAGGTTGCTTGCGCTGGCGGCGCTGGCGCTGTTCGTCAGCGGCTGCAGCGCGGGCGAGCCGTGGGTGGAGGTCGGAGGGGAGCGCTACACGGTCGAGGTCGCCGACGATGACGACGAGCGGAGACAGGGGTTGATGTTCCGCGACGAACTCGCCCCCGACCACGGCATGCTGTTCATCTGGGGGCGCGCCCAGCCGCGCTCGTTCTGGATGCGCAATACCCGGATTCCGCTGGACATCGTCTACATCGGACCCGACCGGCGCATCGTCGGCTGGTCGCTGGACACGCCGCCTTGCCGCACCACCCGATGTCCGGGCTATCCCAGCGGCGCGCCGGCGCAATACGTGCTGGAAGTCAACGCCGGCGAAATGGAGCGGCTGGGCGTGGAGATCGGCGACGAGGTGCGCTTCGGCAACCTCGCAGACCCCGATGCGCCGGGTTCATGACGCGCGCTCGTCGTTCCGTTCCTTCTCTGGCCTGCGTCGACGTTCCCGGAAGCTGCCGATGAAAATGGTTGCGATCAGCATCAGGACCTCGTCGGCGAACGGCAGTGGATCGGGTACGAAGAGGTTGATGACGAAAATCGCCGCGGCGATCAGCATCAGCGTCGGAAAGCGGCGCCGCTCGAGAAACCGCTTGACGAATCCACGAAGCATGTCGAGTTTCCCGGCGAATTCGCGAGGATTGTACGGCGTATGACGGCGACCAGAGTGCTGCAGGTTTCCGACTGCCACCTTGCCCGCGAGACCGGCCGGGATTATCGCGGCCAGGATCCCGACCGGAACCTGGATGCGTTGTCCGGGGCGGTGCGTCGCTGGGCGCCGGACCTGCTGGTGTTGACCGGCGACCTGTCCGAGGACGGAAGCGAACCCGCCTACGAACGAATCCGGGACTGGGCGCTGCAGTTCGGCGTTGCCGTGGCCTGGATTCCCGGCAATCACGATGAACGGGCCGTCATGAGCCCGGTGTTCGATGCGGCCGGATTGCTATCCGGTCCCGTGGTCGAGGCGGGCGACTGGCAGCTTGCGCTGCTGGACTCGACGTGGCCCGACGATCCTGCCGGAGAACTCGACGAGACACGGCTGGAGCCGCTGGAGGCACTGGACCCGTCCCGCCCTTGCGGCGTCTTCGTTCACCACCAGCCGGTGCCTGTGGAGGCCGCCTGGATCGACAAGGTCGGGATGCGGGAGGCAGAGAGGCTGTGGATGGCGCTTGAGCGCAGCGGTGCGGTGCGGTTCATCGCCTTCGGCCATGTCCACCAGCGCTTTCGCGCGGACCGTGCGGGCATGGCCGCGCTCGCATGCCCGTCGACGGCCGCCAACACCATTCCGGCCACGCTGAAGTTCGCCGGCAACGAAACCACGCCGCTGGCGCGGTGGTTCGTGCTCGGGCAGAACGATTTCCGGACCGGCTACCTGGCCCCGTAGCGCGCTCCCGCCACACCCCCACCCGCGAGCGTGGGAGTCCCGGGGTGGGAGCCGAATGGGCATCGATACCGGGTGAGGCGGGACTCGACGCTGACCTCCAGTCGGGAAGGAACCCGGGTGCGCTTCGCTCACCCTGCTGCGATCTGGCCTATCGAGTGTCCAAGTACTTCAGAAAATCTGGAGTAAGCAAACCGATGCGCCGGAATCCTCCCCTCCCACACCCTCCCCCGCAAGCGGGGGAGGGCCGGGCGGGGGCCGAACCTGGGTCGATGCCGGGCATGGCGAGACGCGACACTGGCCAGGAATCGCAGAGGAACCCGGTGACTACAAGACCGAGCGGACCGGAGGCGTAGCCAGAGCTACGTCGAGGATCTGCGACCGAGCAAATCCGCGCACGCGGACACTGGGTGTACTCGAATGGTTAATACAGGAAAAATGCTCTCGGGCCGTAGCGAGCGGATTCCTGACGGTGGGCGCCAGCGCGCAGGAACCGGAAAGTACGAGGGGGTACATGAGGATTCCGAGCACTGCCACACGCCGCCAGCAGTTCGCGCATTAGGCCCGTGGGCATTTTTCACACCCGTCCGTTTTGTCACCCGTTCGTCGCGAGGGACGCACAGGTTGCGGGACTGGGTGATCTTACGGCCGAGCAAATCCGCGCACGCGGGCACTGGGTGTACTCGAATGGTCAATACAGGAAAAATGCTCTCGGGCCGTAGCGAGCGGATTCCTGACGGTGGGCGCCAGCGCGCAGGAACCGGAGTGTACGCGGGGGTACATGAGGATTCCGAGCACTGCCGCACGCCGTCAGGGATTCGCGCAGTAGGCCGGAGGGCATTTTTAGAATTCGACCATTTCGAAGTCTTCCTTCCCCGCCCCACAATCCGGACAGACCCACGACTCGGGCACGTCGTCCCAGCGCGTGCCGGGCGCCAGGCCGCTGTCCGGATCGCCTTCTTCCTCGTCGTAGATCCAGCCGCAGACCACGCACATCCATTTCTTGTAGGCTTCGCCTTCGCTCATCTCAATCGATCGATCGGGTATGTCGACAAGCCGGGAATTGTAGATGAAAGACGGTGGACGTGTTGACGACCGGGGCCTGTACGCGGTCACGCCCGCAGACTGGCCCGCCGACGGGCTCGTTCGGGCCGTCGACGACGCGCTGGCCGGGGGTGCGGCCTGGGTGCAGTATCGGGGCAAGCAGCGCGCCGATGCTGCGCTCGCCGCGCGGCTGGCCGCAGCCTGCCGGGCCGCCGGCGCCCGCTTCATCGTCAACGACGATCCGGCGCTGGCGACGCGGGTCGAGGCCGACGGCGTCCACCTGGGGCGCGAGGACCTGGCCATCGAGCGCGCGCGCGAGATCGTCGGCGACGACCGGATCATCGGTGTTTCCTGCTATGACGACCTGGCAAGGGCCGAATCGCTGGCCGCCCGCGGGGCCGACTACCTGGCGTTCGGCAGCGTGTTCGCGTCGCCGACGAAGCCGGACGCGGCGCGCTGCGAACTCGACACGATCACCGCGGCCCGCCGTTTCGGCCTGCCGATCGTGGCCATCGGCGGAATCACGACTGACAACGCAAGGGCCGCGATCGAGGCCGGCGCGGACCTCGTCGCCGTGATCTCGGACCTGTTCCAGGCCGACGACATCCGCGACCGCGCGGCTCGCTACCGGGCGCTGTTCGGATCGACGGGTTAGGCTTACCCGCCCGTGACTTCTGGCAGACGTCGCGCTGACGGCTCGTGCGGCATACTCCGGCGCGGGGCTTTCGTTCAAAAACAGGATTGCGTTCAATGAAGATGCATATTCGTATCGCGCTCGCGATGCTCATCGCGCTGGCCGCCGCATCGGCGGCCGCACAGGACGGCCCGGAGTTCGTCACCGAGGTCGAGGGCATCAGCGAATACCGGCTGGACAACGGCATGAAGGTATTGCTGTTTCCCGACCAGAGTCGGCCGACGACGACCGTCAACGTCACCTACTTCGTCGGTTCCAAGCACGAAAGCTACGGCGAGACCGGAATGGCCCACCTTCTCGAGCACCTGGTGTTCATGGGCACGCCCGACCACCAGGACATCAAGAAGGAGATTTCCGAGCGCGGCGGCTTCGCCAACGGCACGACGTGGTGGGAGCGCACCAATTACTTCCAGACGCTGCCGGCCGAGGACGAGAACCTCGAGTGGGCGCTGCGCATGGAAGCCGATCGCATGGTCAACTCGTTCATCGCCGCCGAGGATCTCGAAAGCGAGATGACGGTGGTGCGCAACGAGTTCGAGATCGGCGAGAACAACCCGTTCCGCGTGCTGCTGCAGCGCGTCATGGCCACCGCCTACGAGTGGCACGGCTACGGCCGCTCGACCATCGGGGCGCGCGCCGACCTCGAGAACGTGCCGATCGAGCGACTCAAGGACTTCTACGAGAAGTATTACCAGCCCGACAACGCGATGGTGGTCATTTCCGGCAAGTTCGAGCCCGAAACGGCGCTGGAACTGGTCGAAACGCACTTCGGCGCGATCCCGAAACCGGAGCGGTCGCTGGACGATACGCTGTGGTCGACCTATACCCGCGACCCGTCCCAGGACGGTCCGCGCGAGGTCACCGTCCGCCGCTCCGGCAGCGTCCCGACGCTGATGGCCGCCTACCATGTCCCGCCCGCGCTGGACGAGGATTTCGCGGCCGTCGAGGCGTTGAGCTTCATTCTCGGCGACAGCCCGTCGGGCCGCCTGCACAAGGCGTTGGTCGAGCCCGGCATCGCCAGCGAGGTCGGTTCCATCGTCTTCCGGCTGCCCGAGCCGTCGCTGCTGCTGATCTACGCCAACCTCCCCGAGGACGGTAACCTCGAAAAGGCCCGCGGGATCACGCTGGATACGCTGGCCGGGCTGGAAGCCAACCCGCCCACCGAGGAAGAGGTCAAGCGGGCGGTCGCTGCCCTGACGAGCCGGATGGAGCGTACGCTCAACGACAGCAACCGCGTCGGCATCGGCCTGTCCGAGTGGGCCGCGACCGGCGACTGGCGCATGCTGTTCCTGCACCGTGACCGCCTCGAGCAGGTCGCGGCCGAAGACGTTCGCCAGGCCGCCGAGACGTTCATCGTTCGCGACAACCGGACGCTGGGCCGGTTCGTGCCCGACGACGACCCGCAGCGAGCCGAGATCGAGCCCGCGCCGGACGTCGAAGAGCTGCTGGCCGGCTACGAGGGGCGCGAGGAAAAGGCGGCCGGGGAGGCGTTCGAGGCCACGCCCGAGAACATCGAGGAGCGCGTCGTGCGCTTCGAGCTTTCCAACGGCACCGAGGTCGCGCTGCTGCCGAAGAGCACGCGCGGCGAGCGCGTCCGCGGCTCGATCACGATGCGCATCGGCAACGAGGAGGCGCTGACCGGAATGGGCAGCATTCCCGCAGCCGCCGCGTCGATGCTCGATCGCGGCACAGAGAACTACACGCGCCAGGAAATCGCCGACCGGATCGACGAGCTGCAGGCCGGAATCAACGTCGGCGGCTCCCGCTCGGTCAGCGCGTCCATCGACACCAAGCGCGAGAACCTGATGGCCGTCGTCGAGCTGATCGCCGAGATCGCCAGGCGGCCTGTGTTCCCCGCCGACGAGCTCCAGGAATACAAGAGCCAGGCGCTGACCGGCATCGCCCAGCAGAGCGACGACCCCGGCGGCGTGGCGCGCCGCAGGATCCAGCGGCACATGAACCCGCTGCCGTCCGACCATCCGCGCTACACGCCGACCTTCGAGGAGTCCAAGCAGCGCGTCGAATCGTTGACCGCCGAGCAGCTGCGCGATTTCCACGAGCGCTTCTACGGCTTCGGGCCCGGCACGACGCTGGCCTTCGTCGGCGATTTCGACGCCGACGAACTGCGCGAGAAACTCGAGGCCGAATTCGGCCAGTGGACCGCCGACGTCGAGTACGCCCGCATTCCCAACCCGCACGAGTCGCGCCCGGCCAAGCGCATGGTCGAGCAGCTCGACGACAAGGCCAACGCGATCCTGATCGGCACCTACTCGTTCCCGATGAGCGACACCCACGAGGATTACGTGGCGCTGGAGCTGGCCGGCTACATGATGGGCGGCGGCTTCCTGAGTTCCAGGCTGGGCAACCGGATCCGCAACGAGGAGGGCCTGAGCTACTCCGTCGGCGGCGGCTTCAACGCCAGCGCCCAGGACGAGAACGGCGGATTCTTCGCATTCGCGGCCTTCGCACCGGAGAATCGTGACCGCCTCGAGGAAGTGCTCGAAGAGGAACTGGTCAAGGCCGCCGAGCAAGGCTTTACCGAAGAGGAGATCGAGTCCGGACGCACCGGCCTGCTGCAGCAGTTGCGGCTGATCCGGTCCGACGACGGCCGGCTGGCCGGCCTGCTGTCGTCCGGTCTGTACCTCGATCGCGATCTCTACTTCAACGCCGAGCGCGAAGCGCGCCTGGCCGAGATCTCGCTGGAAGAGCTCAACGACGCCGTCGCCGAGTGGCTGAGGCCCGACGCGATGTCGTACGCGATTGCCGGCGACTTCACCGAAGACGAAGAGGAAGCCGAGGAAGCCCGGGAAGCCGGGGAAGCGGCCGAGGAGTAGATCTCGCACCGCAGATCCGGAAACACCCTTATCAGGCGCCGCGACTCGATCGCGGCGCCTTTTTTTTATCGACGAGTCGGGCCGTTCGCAAAGTCCTTTCGAAAGCGAGTGACACAAAGGGCATGAAGAAGGCACGAAGAACACGAAGAGAAGGGAATCGCGACCGGCGTGGAGTCGTTGTCGGTCGCACCGGGTCGTGTCCGATTGTCTTCACCGATGCCGCATTTCGGCATGTTGGCGATCGATGCTCATTCAGCCCCACCCTGGCCCTCTCCCGCGAGCGGGGGAGGGTTTGGGAGGGGGCGATGCTGCATGTTCGTTTCTTCCCCTTCTCGGCGCGAATGCTGGATTCCGAGAGAAACAGAATTTCTTTTCTCTTCGTGTTCCTCGTGGTTACGAGCTTTTGAAATCCAGAGACATGGCGGGCGCAAAGCGAAGCGAAACGAAACGCACTGAACGACCGCACCACGAATGGATACCAGCAACGACTCGAGAAAGCCTCCGAAAGGGCTTTTGAACTTTCAGGGGCAATCGCCTTGCTTCGTGCTCTTCGTGCAGTCTTCGTGTCCTTCGTGTAACGCTTCTCCTTCCTGCAAAGCTTTTCGCGAATTCCCGGAAGTCGCCTCGCGCCGCCGACCCGACGCCCGCATCCCGAGGTAGATGCCGATCAGCGCGAGCACGGCGCCGAGGAACTGCAGCGGGCCGAGTCGCAGACCGAAGAACAGCGCGTCCCAGACCATCGACAGCGTGGGCTGCAGGAGCAGCAGCAGGCCGACCAGCGAGGCCGGCAGGCCGGGCATGCCGCGGGTGATCGCCAGCCAGCCAAGGACCTGGCAGACCACGCCGAGTGCGACCAGCGCGGCAAGCGACTGCGCGTCGGGTATCGCGAACCCGTGGCCTTCCGCGACGTTGATGATGCCGAGCATCGCGCCGCACAGGATCGTGACCTGTGCCAGCCGGGCCTCGACCCGGGTTTCGGGCTGCCGGATCTGCAGCCCCCGGAGGCTGAGGATGTAGCCGGAATAGGCCAGCGCCGTGAGCAGGCCGAAGATCACGCCCTGCCGGTACTCCGGCGGCAGCGCGCTCCATTCCTGGCCGAACAGCAGCCACAGGCCGCCGAACGCCAGCGCGATGGCGGCCGCGAAGCGCGCCCCGACGCGCTCGCGGAACCAGAACACCCCGATGGCGGCGAGCACGAAGACCTGGAAGTTGGCCAGCAGCGTCGAAAGCCCCGGCCCGATGAACAGGATGGAGCGGTGCCAGAACCACATGTCGGCGGTGAAGAACGCCGCGATCAGCGCCGAGCCGGCCCAGCCGCGCCCGAAACCGGCATGCAGCCGCGGGCGGGCCGCGATCAGCACCAGCAGCGCGACCGCCCCGAAGACCATCCGGTAGAAGCCCGACGTGGTCGGGGCTACATCCGCCAGCCGCACGAACACGGCGGCGAAGCTGATCATCAAGGCGCCGGCGGTGACCAGCAGCGCCGGCGCTCGGAGAGGGGATGGCGGCCGCATCGGCGGGATTATCGCCGATGGGGCGCCGGCCGGCGGCTCGCTATGCGCCGGCCGACTCCCACTGCTCGAGTTCCAGACCCTCCGGCGCGTCCGTGGCGCCACGCGGGTGGCTCGCGCGGATCGCCAGCCCGAGGTCGTTGCGCGAATCGGCGTGGTTCAGCGCCTGCTCCTCGGTGATCTTGCCGGATTGATAGAGCTCGACCAGGGCCTGGTCAAACGTCTGCATGCCGGCCTGGCCGCCTTCCTTCATCGCGTCCTTGAGCGAATCGAGGTCGCGCTTGAGGATCAGGTCGGAGATGTACGGCGTTCCGAGCAGGATCTCGACGGCCGGAATCCGCCCTTCGCCGTCGACCGTGGGCACCAGGCGCTGACTGACGACCGCCTTGAGATGCTCGGACAGGTCGACGAACAGCTGGTGATGCGCCGATTCTGGGAAGAAGTTGATGATCCGGTCCAGCGTCTGGTTGGCGTTGTTCGAGTGCAGCGTGGACAGGCACAGGTGGCCGGTATCGGCGTAGGCGATCGCGTGGCGCATCGTGTCGGCGTCTCGGATCTCACCGATCAGGATCACGTCGGGCGCCTCGCGCATCGCGTTCTTCAGCGCGTTGGCGTAGTTCAGCGTGTCCAGGCCGACCTCGCGCTGATCGACGATGCATTTCCTGTGCGTGTGCAGGAACTCGATCGGGTCCTCGATCGTCAGGATGTGGCCGGGACTCTTGCGATTCCGGTGGTCGATCATGGACGCCAGCGTCGTCGACTTGCCCGACCCGGTGGACCCGGCAACCAGCACCAGCCCGCGGGGCTCCATGACCAGGTCGCCCAGGATCGGGGGCAGGTTGAGGTCTTCCAGCGAGGGAATCTCGCTTTTGATGTAGCGGATCACCATCGCGACGGATCCGCGCTGGCGGAAGAGATTGACGCGGAACCGGCCCAGGTTCTTCATCGCGATCGCGAAATTCAGTTCGAGGTCGTTCTCGAACTCGGCGATCTGCTGGTCGTTGAGCATCGAGTAGGCCAGCTCGCGGATCTCCTGGGCATCGAGCTTCTGGTCCCCCAGCCTTCGGGTCGTGCCCTCGATCTTGATGCCCGCAGGGGCCCCGGCGCTGAAGAACAGGTCCGAGGCCTTGTGCTTGACCATTGCGTAGAGAAAGGTTTCGATTTCCACTGAGCACCCCTTTTGATTCGCTCGAAATCCCAGTGAACCATAGCCGGCCCTCCCCGAAATTGATCCGGATCATTTGTCCGGACCGGCGGCGGGAAGAACGGACACCGCCTGCAGCCGCGGTCAGTCGAGCTGGAACTCGATGGTCTGGGTCGCTCGGACGCGAGCGGGTTCGGCGCCCATTGTCTGCGGCGCGAAACGCCACTTCTCCAGCGCGTCGATCGCGGCGCGATCGAACATGTTGGCGGGACTGGATTCGATGATCACGACGTCGGTGACCCGACCGTCTTCGGTAATGGTGAATTCGGCAGTCACGAAGCCCTCGATCTCGTTTTCGGCCGCCGCGACCGGGTAGCTAGGCGCGATTCGGACTATTGGGGTCGGACCAGCTACTGGCGTTCGGGGTTCTGTCTCCGTGGCGTCGCCCGGAACCGTACCCGATCCCAGCGCGGCACCGCTGGCGATGGCCACGACGCCGGCGACCGTCAGGGCCCCGATAGCGTTGCGGAAACGCGAAGCCCGGTGATGTTCGATCATGCGGATTCTCCTCTCTAGTAGCTTTCGGTGGTGCCAGGAGCAGGTGATGGCCGAAGGCTGGCCGTGCGTGGCCATCGAGAGCATGCATTTCGCGTAGATCAGGCGAGGCGCGTCGCTAGATCGTTCGAGAACGCCGGCATCGCAGCTCGTTTCCTGGTCCTCGCGGAACGCGCGCAGCGCGAGCCACGCGATCGGGTTGAACCACAGCAGCCAGGCGAGCGCGGCGGCCAGCAGGTTGGCTGCGTTGTCGCGTCGGCGGACGTGTCGAAATTCATGCCGGAGAACGAGGCGGCGGGCTTCGGGGCCGAGCCGACGGTCGAAGTCCTTTGGCAACAGGATGACGGGCCGCAGGACGCCCGCGACCAGAGGTCCCGAGACGTCGGCGGACACGCGCAGTGTTGCGCGATCATCCAGGCTTTCGGGGTGCCAGCAGGACGATGCGGGCCGGCTACCGCAAACCAGGCGGCGGGCGGCGCATGCCTGCTGCCAAAGCAGCGTCCAGCCGACAGCGACGCCCATCGACCATGCGCTCAGCACCAACGGCGCTAGCCAGCCGGCCTCGCCGGCACCGGCAGCCGCTACCGGGGTTTCCCAGCCGGCGACATTGACGTCTGGTAGAACGGCGGATGTGGCAAGCGGGGTGGTGAAAGCCAGGACGAACGCTGCTAGCGAGGCAGGCACGGTCAGCCAGCATGCGTACGCCCAGCGAGCTCCGACCCAGCGCGTCACCGGTCCGCGAACCAGCAGCACCAGCGCACAGGCGAAAGTGGCCGCCATCGTCCACTGTGTCAGGAGATCAATCACCGCATTCATCATCCCGGTTCCGGCAGATCCTGGACTCGAGGTCGTCGACCAGCGCACGAAGTTCGCGGAGGTCGTCCTCGGACAGCGCATTGCTGTCGGCGAAGGCGGCGACCAGTGGCGTCACCTGTCCCTGGAACAGCCGCTCGACCAGTCCGCGGCTCTTTTCGCGCAGGAACTCGTCCCGCGAGATGGCCGGGCGGTAGCGATAACCGCGTCCCTGTCGCTCCCGCAGCAGCATGCCCTTGTTTACCAATCGGCCGACGAGGGTCTGGATCGTCTTCGGACTCCAGTCTTCCTCGAGCGTCACTGCGCTCACGATGTCGGCGGCGGCGAGCGGGGAACGAACCCAGACCGCTTCCATGACCTTTCGCTCGGCATCGGTGATCGGGAGGTCGCTCATCGGCTCGATGGATTACAGCTGTAGTCCAAATTAGCTTACATCTGTAGTCCAGTCAAGCGCGGATCAACGGCTTGGAATGGCAGCATCTGCCGGGTGCTTAAAGTGCCTCGGACGCGAAATCGGCCAGGCGCGAGCGCTCGCCGCGCTTGAGCGTGATGTGGCCGGCGTGCTTCCAGTCCTTGAAGCGGTCGACGGCGAACGTCAGGCCGGAGGTGGTTTCGGTCAGGTAGGGGGTGTCGATCTGCTCGACGTTGCCCAGGCAGACGATCTTGGTGCCGGGCCCGGCGCGGGTGACCAGCGTCTTCATCTGCTTCGGCGTGATGTTCTGCGCTTCGTCGATGATGAGGAAGCGGTTCAGGAACGTCCGCCCGCGCATGAAGTTCAGCGACCGGATCTTGATCCGGGACGTCAGCAGGTCGTTGGTCACGGCCCGGCCCCAGTCGCCGCCATGCTCCTCGGACTCGGTCAGTACCTCGAGGTTGTCGGTCAGCGCGCCCATCCACGGCGTCATCTTTTCTTCCTCGGTGCCGGGCAGGTAGCCGATTTCGTCGCCCACCGACACGGTCGCCCGCGTCATGATGATCTCGCGGTAGATCTGCTCGTCCAGCGTCTGGGCCAGCCCGGCGGCCAGCGTCAGCAGCGTCTTGCCGGTACCGGCGGTGCCCAGCAGCGTGACGAAATCGATATCGGGGTCCATCAGCAGGTTGAGCGCGAAATTCTGCTCGGGGTTGCGGGCGTTGATCCCCCAGACCGAGCGCGGACCGTGGCGGTAATCCTCGGTGACCTGCAGCACGAAATGGTCGGACCCGACCTCGCGCACCAGCGCCTCCATGCCGTTGTCGCCGGTCAGCGCCAGGCACTGGTTGGGATGCCAGTCATCGTCCTCGACCCGTTGCAGTCGGTAGAAGGTGCTGCCGGCGCTGCTCCAGGAATCGGCGATGGCGTGGCGGTCCCAGAAATCGTTGCCGCACGCGGTGAGCCCGTTGTAGAGGAGGCTCATGTCGTCCAGCGCGCGGTCGTTGTGGTAGTCCTCGGCCGGGATGCCGTGGATCGCCGCCTTGATGCGCAGGTTGATGTCCTTGGAGACAAGGACGATCTCGCGGTCGGGATACTGCTGCCGGAGCGACATCGCGGCGTGCAGGATCTCGTTGTCGGCCTTGGCGCGCAGAAGCGCCGGGTGTTCCTCCTCGACTTGCTGGGTCTGGAAGAACAGCCGACCCGATCCGATCCTGATGTCCAGGCCCTCGGGCATGCGCAGGTCCAGGCCCGACTCGAAATCCTGCCCGCCGTTCATCATCTCGCCGAGAAAGCGGCTGACCTGGCGGACGTTGCGAGCGACTTCCGTCATGCCCTTCTTCGCCGCGTCCAGTTCCTCGAGCACGACCATGGGCAGGTAGATGTCGTGTTCCTCGAAGCGGAACAGGGCAGTGGGATCGTGCATCAACACGTTGGTGTCGAGCAGGTACAGGCGGCTGGCGTCGCTCATGGCGCGCTCCGTTTGAGTGGGGGCGGACGATGCCGCGATGGCCGTATCGGGATTCAATCCAGCTCGCGGACGGCTTCGAGCACTTCCTCGGCGTGGCCGGGCACCTTGACCTTGCGCCACTCGCGCGCGATGCGCCCGTCGGCGTCGAGCAGGAAGGTGCTGCGCTCGATGCCCATGACCTTCTTGCCGTACATGTTCTTTTCCTTGATCACGTCGAACTGCGTACACAGTTCCTCGTCGGCATCGGAAATGAGCTCGAACGGAAAGTCCTGCTTGGACTTGAAGTTTTCGTGCGTCTTCAGGCTGTCGCGCGAGACGCCGACGATCTCGGCCCCGGCTTTCCTGAATTCGTCGTACAAGTCGCGGAACGCCTGCCCTTCCTTGGTGCAGCCGGGGGTGTTGTCGCGCGGGTAGAAATAGACCACCAGCGGCGCGCCGCGAAAGTCCTGCAGGGACCGCTCGGAGCCGCCGGTGGCGGGCAGGGAGGAGGTTTCGACTTGCTGATCGGATCGACTCATTGACTACGGTAAAATATTCGTTAAATCAGAAACTTGGTATACTGCAAGGCCGTTTAGCGAAAAGGCCTTGCCGGTTGCCGAGAATACTTGTCAGTCCCCGGACGCACAAGTAGTATGCCGCGCCGATGACGAAAATGAATGACAAATTCGTGGCAGGCTCGATCGTCGCCCTGGCGACGCCGTTCGCCGAGTACGGGGCGCGGGTCGACACCACAGCGCTCAACGGGCTGCTGAAATGGCACGCCGAGTCGGGAACCGCCGGCATCGTCGTCGCCGGAACGACCGGCGAGTCGGCCGCGCTGGACCAGGACGAGCGCGACCTGCTGCTGGAGTCGGCGCTTGATTTCGCCGGCGACGACCTGGCCGTGATCGCCGGAACCGGCGCGCCCTCGACGGCTGCCGCCGTCGCGCAGAGTCGCCGCGCCGCGGACCTGGGCGCCACGGCGGTGCTTGTCGTGACGCCGCATTACAATCGGCCTCCGCAGCGAGGACTGGACGCCCATTTCCGGGCCGTCGCCGACGCCTGCCCGGTGCCGGTCATTCTCTACAACGTGCCGGGCCGCACGGCGGTGGATCTCGAGCCCGACACCGTGGCCGGACTGGCCGGACACCCCAACATCGTCGGCATCAAGGAAGCGATCGCCGACATGGACCGGATCCGGCGCTACGCCGATGCCGGCCTGACGGTGCTGAGCGGGGACGATCCGAGCGCGCTCGAAGCCATGAAGAACGGGGCGTCCGGCGTGATCTCGGTGGCCTCGAACATCGCGCCTTCGTCGATGGCCCGGTTGTGCCACCTCGCCGCGACCGGGGATTTCGACGGCGCAGAATCGACGGAGCGGGAACTGGAACCGCTTTTCCGGTTTCTGACGCTCGAGTCCAATCCGATTCCGGTCAAGTGGTTGCTTGCCGGTGCCGGTAGAATCGGGCCTTCCATCCGCCTCCCGCTGGTGCCGCTGGACGAGCGCCATCACGATGCGGGCCGATCGCTGCTGCAGTCGTTGTCCGACGAATGAGCGAAGCACATCATCGCAACAAAGGGTTTGAACCGGTTTTGAAGAGAATCCATCCATACTGCACGCCAGCGGTCTCCGCTGCGCTCTGCCTGCTGATGGCCGCCGGGTGCGGCCTGTCGCGCGACAAGGAGCCGATCTACGCCACCAGCGAGGAGGTCTCGCCGATCGCAGTGCCAGAGGGCCTGGACGCGCCGGATACGCAGGCCAGTTTCGAGATTCCCGGCTATTCGCTGCCGGAACTGGCCGCCCAGGGCGACGAAACCCGGCCGCCCCGGGTGCTGAGTTCGGCCGAAGCCGAGCAGGCCCGCTCGCGCATTCGCTTCGGTCCCACGGGTCTCTACCTGGAAGTCGACGACGAAGCCGCCAGCGTCTGGCGGAGACTGGGTTTCGCGCTGGACCGTGGCGACATGTCGATCGAGAACGTCATCGGTGACGAGCGCAGGTTCCTGGTCCGCTTCGATCACGAACCGATACTGGTCAGCGATCGCGGCCTGTTCCGGAAGGTCTTCCTCTTCTGGCAGAGCCCGGACTACCTGGACTACAGCGGAACCTACCTGTTCGAAGTCCAGCGCGAGACTTCGAATCGGAGCCGCGTCGCCATCCTGGACGCCGACGGCGACGTGCTGCCGATGGCGCGGGCGGAGTTCGTGTTGAGCCGCCTGCGCGAACGCCTGGGCTAGGAGCCGCCGAACCGCTCCGCGCACCGCGCGACGGCCCTTTGCGGGAGGCTCCGGTTCTACTCCAAAGGGTGTGGTCGGGCAATTCCGGCTGAGTCGCCCGAAAGGGAGCGGATGGCCCGCAAAGGCCGTCCCGTTCGGGTTTCGCCGGAAACGCCGCATCTCGCACGTTGCGCTCCTCGGTCGTAGCGACGGCTACTGCCGCTCGAATCGCCCCGCACGATCTGCGGCGTTTCCGACTGAAACGCGAGGCGCCCGGAGCGGCCCGGCGGCTCCGGGAAAATCATCGCAGGGCTACTGCGCACACGCCTGGCGGCGTCCGGCGGTGCTCGGCATCCTCATGTACGCGGCCAGTACACTCCGGTGCCTGCGCTCCGGCGGCCACCGCCAGGCGCGCGCTCGCTACGCCCTGCGACGATTTTCACCATGGGCAGGCTGCGGGACGGGTCCATATCAGGTGGGATCTGGTATCGCGCGCATGATCTGCGACGGTTCCGACTGGACTGCGCGCACGCCCTGCGACGATTTTCACCATGGGCAGGCTGCGGGACGGGTCCATATCAGGTGGCGTCGGTCTCGGATTGCACCGCATGATCTGCGGCGTTTCCGACCGAGGAAATGGATCGCGAGGGGCCGGCAACCCGAAAACCAAAGCACCAAAACACCAAAACACCAAAACACCAATCGACGAGCTACTTTTCCAGCATCTCGCGCTTGTTCGGAACGTCTTCCCACTCCTCGGCGTCCGGCGGCGGGTCCTTGCGCTCGGTGATGACCGGCCACTGCCGCGAAAGCTCGGCGTTGAGTTCGAGGAACTCCTTCTGGTCGTCGGGAAGGTCGTCCTCGGGGTAGATCGCCTCGACCGGGCATTCGGGTTCGCACAGCGTGCAGTCGATGCACTCCTCGGGGTCGATGGCGAGGAAATTGGGGCCTTCGTGGAAGCAGTCGACGGGGCACACCTCGACACAGTCGGTGTACTTGCACTTGATGCAGTTCTCGACAACAACGAATGTCATAGACGGAATTCCTGAAACGTGGCGACCGACACCCGTCGCGGTACCCGCGAGTGCCGGTGGTAAACTAATGGTTTGATGGAACCGGCGCTTAGCTCGCCGGCCTCGGTGCCCGAAAGGCCACCTCGTCCCCTGATTATATAAGAACTGCTTGAACACCTCATTCCAGGAAATTCCGCTCAGCGAGCACGGAGTGGCCCGCGAGCACATCAGCCGCAATGCGCTGAAGGTCACCGATCGCCTCCAGCAGGCCGGCTACAAGGCCTATGTCGTCGGTGGCGCGCCGCGCGACCTGCTGCTGGGCCAGTCGCCCAAGGACTTCGACGTCGGAACCGACGCCACCCCCGAGGAGGTGCGCAAGCTGTTCCGCAACGCCCGCCTGATCGGGCGGCGATTCCGCCTTGCGCACGTACGCTTCGGCCGCGAGATCATCGAGGTGGCCACGTTCCGCGGCACCGGCGAAATCGGCGACCGCAGCGTCGAGGACGGCGGGCGGGTGCTGCGCGACAATGTCTTCGGCAGCGAGGCCGAGGACGCCATCCGGCGCGACTTCACGATCAACGCTCTGATGTTCGACCCCTCGGCGCAGACCATCCGCGACTACACCGAAGGCTATGCCGACGTCGCCGCGCGCCGGCTGCGCCTGATCGGCGAGCCGGAGGTCCGTTTCCGCGAGGATCCGGTGCGCATGATGCGGGCGATCCGTTTCCAGACCAAGCTCGGCCTGGAGATCGACCCCGCGACCGAGGCACTTATCACCGAGCTTGCACCGCTGCTTGCCGACATTCCCCAGGCCCGTTTGCTCGACGAGTTGCTGAAGCTGCTGCTGGGCGGTCGGGCGTGGGAAGGCTTCCAGGCGCTGGTGGCCTACGGTCTCTGGCAGGAATTGTTCCCGGGCCTGCTCGAATCGCCGGAGTCGCCGCCGGCGCTGATCGAGCGCGCGTTCCGCAACACCGACGAGCGCGTGCGCGACGGCAAGCCGGTCACGCCGGGCTTTCTGTTCGCAGCCCTGTTCTGGCCGCGGGTGCGCGACGAGGCCGCGCGCCGCGTCGACAACGGCCAGGCGCCGGTCGAAGCGCTGGCTGCGGCCGGCGAAAAGGCGTTCGGCAAATACACCAGCCGCGTCGCCATCCATCGGCGATTCTCGACGATGGCCAAGGAAATCTGGATGTTCCAGCCACGCTTCGAGAAGCGACGCGGCAAGCGCGCGGACAAGCTGCTGTCGGAACGCCGGTTCCGGGCGGCCTATGACTTCCTGCTGCTTCGCGGCGGGGAGGACGAGCGCGCGGCCGAACTGGGTCAATGGTGGACCGATGTCCAGGAGGCCGACGCCGAAACCCGCAACCAGATGATCTTCGGCAAGCAGAGCAAGCCGAAGCCGAAGAAGAGAGCCCATTCGTGACCCGCGCGTACATCGGGCTGGGCAGCAACCGGTCCGATCCGCACGCCCAGCTCGACGCCGCGCTTGCCGCCATGAATGCCCTGCCGTCGACCAGCGTGGGCGCCGTTTCCCCGCGCTACTGGACCGAACCGGTCGGAGATCCCGCCCAGCCCGAGTTTCTCAATGCCGTCGCCGCGGTGGAGACGGGCCTGGAGCCGCTGGCCCTGCTGGGCGGCCTTCAGCGCATCGAAAACGACCAGGGACGGAGCCGGGAACCGGATCGGCGCTGGGGACCTAGAACGATCGATCTGGACCTGCTACTGTTCGGTACCGAGACGATCGACGTCGCGGAATTGACCGTGCCCCATCCGAGAATGACCGAAAGGGCCTTCGTGCTCAGGCCGCTGGCCGACGTGTCGCCCGGCCTGGAAGTGCCGGGAGCCGGGCCGGTCGCGACGTTGCTGGCCCGTGTCGATACCGCGGGAGTTCGACCGGCCGAACGAAGAGCGGGCACATGAACGATGCGCGCCGGGTCACGATTCGGCGCCTGGCCGACATGAAGTCGGCCGGCGAGCCGATCAGCATGCTGACCGCCTACGATGCCAGCTTCGCGCGCGTCGTCGACCGGGCCGGCGTCGAGTGCATCCTGGTGGGCGACTCGCTGGGCAACGTCGTCCAGGGCCGGGACTCGACGCTGCCGGTCACGCTGGAGCAGATGGTCTACCACGTCGAATGCGCCCGGCGGGGTACCGAACAAGCCCTTCTGATTGGGGATCTTCCTTTCCTGACCTACCCCGATCCCGATACCGCCGCGGCCTCCGCCCGGGCGCTGATGCAGGCCGGCGCCGAGATGGTCAAGCTGGAGGGCGGCCGGGCAGTGACTGCCGTGGTGGACAAGCTGGCGGGGCTCGGGGTGCCGGTCTGCGGCCACCTCGGCCTGACGCCTCAGTCGGTGCACCAACTGTCCGGCTACCGGGTCCAGGGAAAGGACGCCGATTCGCGCCGCCGGCTCATCGAGGAGGCCGGCGAACTCGAGCGCGCCGGCTGCTCGATGCTGGTGCTGGAGTGTGTTCCGACGCGTCTCGGGGCCGAGATCGCGTCGGCGCTGGCGATTCCGGTCATCGGCATCGGCGCCGGTCCGAACGTCGACGGCCAGGTGCTCGTGCTCTACGACGCCATCGGCCTGGGCGGCGACCGACCGCCGCGCTTCGTGCGTGACTTCAGCGTCGGGGCCGAGTCCATTGCCGATGCCGTGGAGCGATTCGTCGAGGCCGTGCGATCGGGTCGCTTCCCCGGCCCCGAAGAATCGTATGAAGAAGACGGCTGACACGATCCACAGGATCACCGATCCGGCCGCGCTCGCCGAGTGGCGCAAGGAGGTGGGCGACCGTCCGGTGCATTTCGTGCCCACGATGGGCAACCTGCACGCCGGCCACGTTCGCCTGGTCGAGGCCGCGTCCGGCAACGACGCGACGGTCATCGCAAGCATCTTCGTCAACCCGACGCAGTTCGGACCGAACGAGGACTACGCACACTACCCGAGAACGCCGGGAGACGACCTCGAAGCTCTGGCCCGGGCTGGCTGCGACTGCGTCTGGGCGCCGAGCGTCGAGACGATGTACCCGCTGCCCGAACCGCTTCGATGCGCGATTCGGCCGCCCGCGGCATTGACCGGAGTGTTGTGCGGCGCGCAGCGGCCGGGCCATTTCGAAGGCGTCTGCAGCGTCGTCATGAGGCTGTTCTGGCAGGTGCGGCCGGACCGTGCGTTCTTCGGCGAGAAGGATTTCCAGCAGCTCGTGGTGATCCGGAACATGGCCCTGGACTTCTCGCTGCCGGTTGCCGTAGAGGCCGTGCCCACGGTGCGCGACGACGACGGTCTGGCGCTGAGTTCGCGGAATCGCTACCTGAGCGCCGAGGAGCGTCGGAAAGCGCCGCTCCTCTACCGGACGCTGCGCGAGGCGGCCGAGCTGGCCTCGAAATCGCCGGAGGCGGAGCTCGATGCACTGGAACGGACGGCCGCGGAGCGGCTCGCGGCCGCCGGATTCGAGCCCGAGTACGTGGAATTCCGCGATCCGGGAACCCTGGGCCCTCCGGACGGTCCGAATCTCCGACTCTTCGCGGCCGCACGCCTGGGAAAGGCCCGGTTGATCGATAATGTTGCGGTAAAGAGACAGATTTGTCGCTGATCCGCAAATAGGGGTTGGAAAACCGGGATTCGTGTGGTACAGTTACCACGAACCTTGGTGATCCAGACGGCTATCAAGGTGTCAGGGCGCGAT
>JBPRGD010000152.1:0-4813 GCA_051428125.1 Candidatus Wenzhouxiangella sp. M2_3B_020 | reverse complement strand
GCGCGCTGGACCGGCGGCGTCGCCCAACCAACCGCCGCGTTCACGAAACCCGACTGGATGCTCGAAGTCCAGACCGCACTCGCGGCCAGTCTCTGGCTCGGTGTCGGCGGCATCGCACTCTGGATCGCGCTCGATTACTACACGGGGGCAGCAGCATGACCGACTTGCTCTGGCACATTCCGGATAAACCCGACAACATCAGCATCGGCCGCAAACGCATCGCGACCGGGCTCACCGAACGCGGGTTCAACGTCACGCTCATGCCGTCTGACCCGCGGAACGCGGTCGATCAACTCCGCGACGGCTACGATGTCGTCATGACGACCACGGCCGCCGGCGGCGTATTCGGCCCGCTCGCAACCGTCCAGCGAACGCCGTATATCGTCGATTACGTCGACCCGATCACGCAGATGCGGAAATCCTCGAATTATCGGAAAGCGAAGTTCGCCGAACTCTTGCAGGCCTCGGCGTTCCGAGCTGCCGACGGGATTTGCTACGTGTACGACGAGGAACGCGACCGCGTCAAGTCGTACGGGAAACCGCTGTTGCAGACGCGTCTCGGCGTCGATTACCACCGGTTTGACGACCCGTCGCCGCGTGCCGTGGAGGCGGCCGACCGCATCCTCCAGCAGCACCGCGTCACCGACGACTACGCCATCTATATCGGCGGGCTCGAGGATATCTATCACGTCCCGGTGATGCTGGATGCGGCGAAACTCGGCGGCTACGAGTTCGTCATCGCCGGCACCGGGTCGCATCGTGCCGAAGTTGAGCAGGCAGCGACCGCGTTCGACAACATCCATTACCTGGACGTCGTCGACCACGAATGGATCCCCGGACTGCTTGACCGCGCGGCCGCCGGCGTCTGTCTCGTCGACGACCCCCATACCGTCAAAGTGTTAGAGTATGCCGCCGCCGACGTCCCGGTCGTGCAAGCGCGTGGTCGCGCGGAAGCCGAGTTACCGAGTGGCGATGTGCAGTGGACGGACGCCGACGCAGAAGCCGTGCGCGCGGCGGTCGAGGCCGCGATGGACCGCGGCGGCGCTGGCCACGGAATGCGGCGCTACGCAAACGAGCACCAGTGGCGGCACGTTGTCGACGACTACACGACGATGATCGACCAGGTGGTGTGATGCGTGCAGCCGTTGAGTTCAGCGGCCGACCCGAAACCGTGACGAAACCACTGGCCGCCGTCGACATCAAGGTTGTCGAACCCGCGGAGGCGGACGTCGTCATCACGGACACGCTCCGTCGGAGGTACCCGGTGGTGTGGAACGACTCGCCGATCTGTTTCCGGCCGCGGACGCACTACCTGCGGTACTGGCAACAGCACCGACTCGGTGGGCTGCGTGGTCGGCTCAACCTCATGTTTGGCACGCGGAACTGTGCGCGTGTGCTCGCGCCGGACCCCGCGACTGCAACCCGACTCGACGCACACTCGCGCGCACCTGTCGACACCGTCGCGTTACCGAAACCAGTCGATGGCTACCCCGTCCGCGACCACACCGGCGAGGCACTGCATCTCCTGACGTTAACCAACCTTGACTACCGGCAGAAACTCGACCCGATACTGGACGCGCTCGACGCGGTCGAGGCGTGGTGCGACGCAACGAACAGCATCTGGAGTATCGCCGGCGACGGCACGCACGCCGATGTGTTGGCGGCTGAACTCCGGAGCGGGTATCCAGACATCGAGTACGTCGGGTATGTCGACGCGCCGGCGTGGCTCAAACGCGCTGATGCGCTCATCCACGTCTCGGAGTTAGACATCCAAGCGCCGAATGCGGTGCTTGAAGCCATGGCGAGTGGGCTGCCGGTCGTGACGAACGACTACCCACCGTTTGCGGCGTCGCCGACGCTCTCCGCACCGGTCGATGCCCTTGATAGCGTGCTCTCTGGGTTGCAGTGTCCGGACACGCGCGCTCGAATCGGGGCGCAGAATCGCGAGTACGTCGCCAACCAGCATGACCCCGCCGCCATCGGCGAGCAGTATCGCGACGCACTCCAGCGGGTGGTGACTGCATGACCGCAAATCGCTGGTGGGTGCGGATGGCGGCGCGCTGGCTCGCCCGCATCGACGGCGTGAGCGGCCAGCTCCGACTCGCCATGCTCGGCTTAACCGGCGTCTCGACGGCCTCGCTCACGCTGCAATCATACGGCTACGGGTTTCTCGCCCCGCCGTTGATCGCCGTGACGGCCGTCGCGGGCCTCGCGTTCGCGTGGTACTACACCGAAGGCGGGGTCTGGAACCAGATGGCGAGAGATCGACAGGACTTGAGTAATAACTTTGCGAGCCCGCAAGCCCGCATCAACACCGAGATGACCGCTCGCGCGCTCGTCGCCGGGCTTGACGAAGCCGAGTTGTCGGACGGCCAGCGGGACGCCATCAGCAACGAGCTCGACGAGGCGTTTGAAGAACACAGCGACGGCATCCCGTTAGAAGAGTATGGCCGATGACTGGCGCCCGGGTACGTGGCGGGAAGTTGTCGCTGGCGACATCCTCGTGATCGCGATGGGCGTGTTCGGTGCGGGCGCGGCTGGCCGCGCAGGCGTCGTCCTCGGCGTGGGCGTCGCCATGGCTGTCACGCTGGAGTTCGCGACGCGACGCTACCGAGAACCGTCAGCGGATGGCTCCGAGAACGAGGTTACATGATGGTGCCGTCGAGGCGGTGAAGAATCACGCTATCGTCGGCGTTTGCTTTCTTTTTCGCGGCCCGCTTCGCCCCGCTTTTCTTGTAGTGCATGCTGATTCGACGGCCGTTCTTCTTGACCTGCCAGCCGTAGCGTTGAGACGTCCCGTCCGGCAGTGGCGTGACTCTGTAGGTCGCCATGCACGCAATACGCGACACGGCTACTAATATCCACTTCTGAAGGAGGTGAGTGGCCGAGAAAAGCGGCCACGGGATGCCATCGGTGCCGCCGTTGGCCATCGGGGAGCCAACGACAGTTCGTGTTGCGTTCGCCACCACCGTAAAGCCTACTCCTGGCCCGTCACCGGCCGGGTTGAATGAGCTTGAAGTAGCCGATGATCGCGCCGAGGGGCAGCAGCACGATCAACACGGCTGCCAGCCCCATCACCTGATTCCAGTCATCGGCGAGCGTGTTCAGGTTGCCCTGCGCGTCGTACGTGACGTACGCTGCGGGCGCGCCGTCGAGCTGGCCGCCAGCCACCGGCCGAATCTTCGGCCCGACGATGTCCCACTGGTAATCCGTCGTGCCAGTCACGTCGTTCACGAAGCTCTTCCCTTCGAGTTCCTCGCCCGGCAAGCCCTGACTGAACGTCGCGTTTGAGGTTTCGAGATCGCCAGTGGCGAAGAACAGGCGCTGCGTCTCTCGGTCCGGCTCGTCGTACATCACGCGTCCCGTGCGTGCGCGGTCTTTGGTTGGGGCAACCGGTGACGCGACGAGTGCGGCCTGCTCCGTCGCGTTCGTCGATTCGTTATACAGTCGGGTCTCGTCGACACGCCCGTCGAAGTTCCCGTAGGTCCCGTAGTTCGCGCTGTTCGAGCCCGTGATGTCGACGGTCTCGCCGCGCGTCGTGTTCCGCCAGATCGTCAGATGCGTTTCGTTCGCCGTCGCCGTGATAAGGCTGAAATTGCCGTTCGCGTCCGGGGCGTTCACGTCGACGCGCCAGGTCTGTCTCGAGCTGCGGTCGTAGTAGTACGCGGTCCAATTTCCCCGAGTGCCGTTGTACTGGATGGTGACGTCGCCGCTGACCGCCGTGACGGTCATATTCCGCGCGGTGGCGTCGCTGTCGACGCGCGCCCACGTCGAGACACTCCAGTTGCCGACCGTCCCGAAGTCAGGTGACGCCGTCGTTTCCATATAGGAGTCGCTCGCGCCCGAGAAGTTGGCGGCGTAGCCCAGCGAGTTGTAGACGGTTTCGTCTTCACCGACCCGGTCGCCGAGCGTGACGGTATCGGTCCCGTCGAGAAGTGCGGTTTGGTCGACTGTCTCGGTGCTGGCGCCGCCCCCGGTGGCCTGGCTTGCCGAGTTGATGGCAAAGGTACCGATGGCGAGGATGCAGAACACGATCACGACAGTGAGTATCACCGTCGGTAAATCCTGTTGCCCTTTCATTGCGGACGTATTGGTTCGATGGCCACATATAATCCCCGCTCAGGCGCGTTGTTTATGCATTCTGGAGTCTGGGAGTAGTCTTTACAAGCGCGTAGCGGTATATTGCACGCAAGAGCGATTATGGCTGACGATACTGAAAGAGATGCGAGTGATAGACCCGGCCCCGATGGTCTGACGGAAGAACAGATTCGAGCCATCGCACGCGAGGAAGCCGCCGGCTACGTGGCTGACGAACTCGACGGAAGCGATCTCCCCGTCTCGAGGAGGCAAGTCTTGGGCGCGCTAGGAGCAACTGCCGTCGTCGGTGGGGCGACCGGCGGGGCTGCGGGCGCAACGAGTAGTACCGGCGGCTCGGCTATGTCCGTTGGTGCGGCGACACCGAATACGTTCGTGCTCGTCCAAGGTGACGGCGCTGACGAGGTGATTTACCGAGGCGCAGCAGCGGCCCGCTCCGAGCTCGTCAGCGAACTCGGCAGCAACGCAGCCGGGGCGAAGTACCTCGGCGATGACAACGGCCACCTCTACCACTGGAACGGTAGTGGCTGGGATGATCTTGGCCGATTCAACACGAATAACCCGGTGGTCGATTCGATAACTACAGAGGAGCTATTCACCGAAGCTCGCGGCCCGAGCGTCACGGTCCACGTCAAATCAGACGGGACTATCGTTGCTGACGGCCCAAGCAGTCGCCTTGCGTCTGGAGACATCAACACGCCCGCCGATGTTACGTCCG
>JBPRGD010000151.1:0-1687 GCA_051428125.1 Candidatus Wenzhouxiangella sp. M2_3B_020 | reverse complement strand
GTACAGATCGGCGGCGGCAGCCAGGAAGACGAACCCTCCCCCGGCCCGCTGGAACGCGCGCGGGAAGCGCTGGAAGGCGACGGCAACGCCGATGCGGGCGATTCCGGCAACGCCGCGAACGAAGGCCAAGCCGACCGGGGCGGGGAAAGCGCCGAAGACGAGCAGGCGCCGGAGCCGGGCAGCGCGACGGCGCGCAAGGCCATCAACGACGCGGTTGCCTACATCCGGGGACTGGCGGAACGTCACGGCCGGAACGCCGACTGGGCCGAGCGCGCCGTGCGCGAGGCCGTCAGCCTGACGGCGTCCGAGGCGCTGGAGCGCAACGTCATCGACATCGTCGCCGAGCAGCTTCCCGAGCTTCTCGACGCCATCGACGGGCGGGAAGTCCGTATGGAAGACGGGATGCTCACCATCGCCACGTCCGACCTCGAAACCGTCGAGATCGAGCCTGACTGGCGGACCGAATTGCTGGCCATCATCACCAATCCGACGCTTGCCTACATCCTGCTGATGGTCGGCATCTACGGTCTGATCCTCGAAGGCTACAACCCCGGCGCCCTGGTACCCGGCGTCATCGGCGGCATCTGCCTGCTCCTGGCGCTCTACGCGTTCCAGATCCTGCCGGTCAACTATGCCGGTCTCGCATTGATGGGCCTCGGCCTGGCCCTGATCGCCGTGGAGTTCTTCGTGCCATCGTTCGGCATCCTGGGAATCGGCGGCATCATCGCCGTGATGTTCGGATCGGTCATCCTGTTCGACAGCGGCGTTCCCGGCTTCGAGATGAATACCGGCGTGGTCGCCGCGATGGGCCTGGCATCGGCACTGGTGTTCGGCGCCATCGTCTGGATGGCCGCGCGCGCACTGAGCCGGCCCCGCATGGGCGGTCGCGAGGGCCTGATCGGCGACACTGCCGAAGCGATCAGCGATTTCTCCGACGGCCGCGGGCGGGTGCACCTTCAGGGCGAGGACTGGTTCGCCCGCTGCGACCGGCCGGTGTCGGCAGGAGATCGCGTGCGCATCAAGGCCATGGAGGACGAGGGCTTCGTGCTCGACGTCGAGCCGCTGTCCAACGAGCAAGACAACTGAATCATCGACCGGAGGATCTCACCATGAACGTCGACCTGATCTATTTCATCAGCACCGTCGTTGTGTTGCTGGTGCTGCTGCTGGCCAACATGATCAAGATCCTGCGCGAATACGAGCGCGGGGTCGTTTTCACGCTCGGGCGTTTCGACAAGGTCAAGGGCCCCGGCATCATCATCGTCGTCCCGATCATCCAGCAGATGGTGCGAGTCGATCTGCGGGTCATCGTCATGGATGTGCCGACCCAGGACGTCATTTCCTACGACAACGTCTCGGTCAAGGTCAATGCCGTGGTCTACTACCGCGTCGTCGATCCGGAAAAGGCCACCATCAACGTCGAGCGCTTCATGGACGCGACCAACCAGCTCGCGCAGACGACGCTGCGCTCGGTGCTCGGCAAACACGAGCTCGACGAGATGCTGTCCGAGCGCGACAAGCTCAACGAGGACATCCAGGAAATCCTGGACCGGCAGACCGATGCATGGGGCGTCAAGGTCAGCAACGTCGAGATCAAGCACGTCGACCTCGACGAGTCGATGATCCGCTCCATCGCCAAGCAGGCCGAAGCCGAGCGCCAGCGGCGGGCCAAGGTCATCCACGCCGA
>JBPRGD010000150.1:0-3854 GCA_051428125.1 Candidatus Wenzhouxiangella sp. M2_3B_020 | reverse complement strand
GCCGCGTAGTGCTCCCACGCGGCCGGCACCTCGTCGTCGGCATAGATCGCTTCGACGGGGCACACCGGCACGCATGCGTTGCAGTCGATGCACTCGTCCGGGTGGATGGCGAGGAAGTTGGGGCCCTCGTAGAAGCAGTCGACCGGGCAGACCTCGACGCAGTCGGTGTACTTACAGTTAATGCAGGGTTCAGTGACGACGTAGGTCATGATGTGCGGTTGGAGGTGAGTGATCAGGCGCCGCCCGGTGTGAGGGCTGTCTGGAACGTGGGCAGCGCCACCTTGGTCATCCCGACAGACTGCGGCTTGCCGTAGAGCAAACGGCCGGCCGGGACGCGGCGGCGCAGGCCCTCCGCGTCGAAGAGCCCGAGCCAGTCCCGCCAGCCGCCGAGGACGATCGTGGCGGTCGCCTGGTCGCCCTCCTGAGCCACGGCCTCCACCTCGCCGATGCGGACGCCGTGCGCGTTGAGCAGGAGTGCACCGTCGTACTGCTGCAGCTGTCCCACCGGAGGCGGCGTACTTGCCGTCGTACCGAGGGCCGCGCGCGCCGCACGGAGCCGTTCGGCCGCCTGACCGAGGAGCTCGCGGCTCTGCTCGGGGTCGCCGTTCTGGATGCGCTCGCGTGCCTCCTGGAGACGACGAGCCGCCTCCTCGATCGTCTTCTTCGCGGGCTCCGGAGCCGCGTGGTGCGCCACGTCCACGGCCCGCACCGCCGCGTCGAGCGCGTGAACGGCAGGGCTCCGGCGGCCTCTCTGTAGCTCGACCTGCGCCGTCTCCGTCGAGACGCGGGCACCGGCGACCAGCGTGGCGAGAGGACTCTCCAGCTCACGCTGGGCGGGCACCTCTACCTCCTCCGGCACGTGCACCCGCTGCCCCTCCCGCCATTCGACGAGCCACGCCAGCCCGATGAAGACGACGATGCCGAGCACCGTCATCGCCACCAGGTATGCTGCCATCTTGCCTTTCGACTCCATCATCGTTCCTCGCTGTCCTGAAATCGTACGATCCTTCCAGCTTCCGTGCCCTCAGCCGAGCCCGTGCTTCCACTCGATCTTGACGAGCATCCAGTTCATCGGGTAGGTCAGGATGAAGCCGACGAGCAGGCCCAACATGCCGAAGCTCCAGAAAGCGAACGTGTCGGGGTCGGGCTGCTCGGCTACGACGAGGGGGCTGACGAAGCCCATCACGGCGCCCATGCCCGCCATCACCGTGAGCATCGAGAAGAACTCCGCGCGGCCGGCCATCCATAGCGCCATCGGGATGCTGCCCGTCATGCTCAGCATGGCCTTGAGCTGGAAGATGAACCAGCCGAAGGCGAAGCCGACGGCGTACTCGAACCAGAACTCGCCCCAGAAGCTGAAGTTGGCCAGGCGGGCGACGACCATCGCCGTCATGATGCCGAGGCCGTCGCCGCCGACGCAATGGATGACTGAGCCAGCGACCTTCTTCGGCATCGGAGAGACGTACTCCTTGAAGGCTTTCTCCGCCTCCTCGCCGGACTTCTTCCCGATGTTCGGCGGGCGCGTGGTCCAGAGATAGAAGCCGAGGCCGATGATGGAGAAGAAGAAGACGATGATGGGCCAGGCCCACTTCACGGCGGGGTCGACCTGCGTGTTGACGTGGTACTCGTCGTAGGTCACCCAGGCGGCGGCCCCCAGCCCGAAGACATACCAGGGGATCATGAACCAGGGCTCTGCCAGAAAGGAAAGGAATCCAAGTTCGACCATAACCTTACGTCATCAGTGCGCGTTGTGCGGCATGTCGTCGTGCCGGTCAGCCAGCCAACGGGCGAGGCTGCCGCCGTATTCCTCCGTATGAATGATGTTACACCGGACGCTCCGTTTCCCACCGTGACGGCTCAGCCCACCCCGCCCGTGATGAAGTAGGCGACGAGCCCGACCAGCAAGACCAGGATGAAGGCGTACACGACGAGGCGCTTGATGCTCACTCCGCCATCGTCACCGTGATCGTGCCCGCCGCCTTCCTCGTGCCGCTCGCGCTGCCGCTTCAGGTAGACCTGCGCGCCCACCACGACCACGGCAACGACGTTCATGTAGAACGTGTAGTCGAAGGCGAACTGCGTGAGCTGCGCGACGTCGCTGCGGCCCTCCGGGATGAGGCCCAGCAGACCGAAGCCGGCGTTCAGGACGAGCGCCGTGATGACGATGCTCACGTACATGACGCCGGCGATGTAGAAGGCGACACGCCAGCCGTAGTACTCGGCGTTGACAGCCACCAGCGGCGGCACCATGAGGTCGGAGTAGATGAAGCCCATGATGCCGGCGAAGAGCACGCCGCTGGCGTTGAGCACCGTTGCCAGTGGGATGTTGCCCATCGAGCCGATGAAGGTGGCCGCCGCCACGAACGGTGCTACCATGGCGTTCTCCAGCGCGATGAGCCAGTCCGGCAGCGTGTCCTGCTGCCCGACGAGGAAGAGCGCATTCCAGAAGCTCTCCGGCACCAGCACGGCCACGAAGCCGGCGATGGTGAAGCCGATCAGGATCTCCTCCCACACCATCTTCCACTCGCTCACGAAGGCGCTGCCGACGCGCTCCCACCCGCTCTTGCTGCGGATGCGCTCGTGCCAGTCGAAGTCCTCCTGAAGCTCGCCCGGCACCTCCTCCTCCACCTTCTCTCGGGCGGCCTCCAGCCACGACTGCGGGTAGGTCAGCCGAATGAGCACGGAGCTGACAGCAATCAGGATGAGACCGCCGATGATCTCGGCGGCGAGGTACTGCCAGCCGAGGAAGATCAGGATGAGGATGCCGAGCTCGATCACGAGGTTCGTCGAGGCGAACATGAAGGCGACGCCCGCGACGAAGTGCGCGCCCTTGGCGACGAGCGAGCGCGCCGTCGCAAGCGCGGCGAAAGAGCACGACGAGGAGGCCGCGCCGAAGACCGTCGAGAGGCCGACGCTCTGTGGATCGGGGTCTCCCATGTACTTCGTGAGCTGGCCCTTGGGGACGAACGCCTGGATCATGGCACTGATCGAGTAGCCGAGCACGAAGGCCCAGCCGGACTTCCAGAAGAAGCCGGCGGCTGTCTTGGCCGCCTGCCCGTACGACGCCCAGAAGGATGCATCCTGCATATGGGGTACAATAGTGTTCGATCAGAAGGGACGTGCATGACGTGCTCTGCCCCGGCGCCACCGGCATACCGGCCTGTGACGCCGCTCGCGTGCTGGCTGGCCCTACGGCGTGCCCTGGGGTACGACGATTGAGGCGACGACGGGGTCGCCGTTCTGCACGAGGGGCTGGTCCTCGGTGCCGGGGCCGCCGAACTCGAAGGTGCCGATGTCGCCGGTGTCGGCGTGGAGCATGGCGTACAGGATGGCGCCAGGCGGCACGTCCGCGTCGAGCGCCACAGGCACCCGCTCGGTGACGCCGTGCATGACGAAGGAAAACCCGACGATCGTAGAGACGTCCGGGCCGCCGCCGGCTGCTTCCGGATGCACGACCACCCAGCTGTCGGAGCGCACCTTCACCTGCTCGAGAATCATGACGTTGCCGATAAAGGCGGGGTCGCTCACAGTGAGAGCCGGCGCACCCGGCACGTCCTCCGAGCCGCCTTCGAGGGGCGGCACCGTCGGCGGGAGGGGTTCCTGATAGTCGAAGTCCGCGTCCTCCAGGTCTTTCACGAGCGCCTCCATTTCCGCGATCTCACGCCGCTGCGCCAGGATGATCTCGTCGGCGAGGCGCCGCACGCGCGGGTCGCTGATGGTGGCCCGCTCGCTCGTAAGGATGGCGATGGAGTGGTGGGGAATCATCGCCTTCATCCAGCCGACGTCGTCGATGGTGGTCTGGCTCCGGGCGAAGAAGAGTGCTAAGGCGAAGACGAGTCCGCTGCCGATGAAGA
>JBPRGD010000149.1:0-21164 GCA_051428125.1 Candidatus Wenzhouxiangella sp. M2_3B_020 | reverse complement strand
GGAGCGCACCGTCAAGGCCCACATGAGCGAGATCTTCGCCAAGCTCGAGGTCCGCAACCGCACCCAGGCCGGCATCGCCTTCCGCCGCCTCGAGCTCGCCGACCCGAACACGATCCGTTCGTAGAAGCGGCGACCTCGCCGCCAAATGTTCGGCCATGGCAGGCACGGCCGTCGGCGCGAATTCGCGCCACCCCCACGGAAGTCGCTGGTTTGAGTTTTGAGATTGTAGTTTTCAGCATGCGGGGGGTTGGCGGGGGGTGTCTTCGCGGGTCGCGGGTGGGGCGTCTGGGCGGGTCTGGGTGGCCCTGATCGTCGGCGCGAATTCGCGCCTCCCACAGGAATGAAAACCGGCCCGACAACCTTCTGTGGGAGCGGCGACTTCGCCGCGACGATCAAACCCTCGGCAGCTGGAACTGCCTCCCACGGCGAATACCACCGATCAATCGAACGGCCCGCGCCTGCGTAAACCCTAAACCTTACCTGACTAGTGTCGTGTCTCAGCACATCTGCCAATGGATCACAGTGAAGAACGAACCCCTTGAATCACCCCCACCCACACCCCCCCCCGCGAGCGGGGGAGGGCCGGGGTGGGGGCTGAACGGCCTTGATGCCAAGCGTACTGAGACACGACATCACTCAGGTTCCTGATAACCACCGAATTCCCCTGAAAACGACAAGGACCACGACCCGATGAAACCGATTTCGCTGATTGCCCTGCTCACCCTGTCGCTGGCCGTCCAGGCCGATGAAACCTGGCTGCGATGCGGCAACACCGTCGACGTGGCCGACGGGGAAGCGACCGGACCGCGGACGCTGGTCATCGTCGATGGAGTCATCGACCGGATCGTCGACGGGCATCCGGAAGCCGGCGACCGCACCGTCGTGGATCTTTCTGACCTGACGTGCCTGCCGGGGCTGATGGACATGCACACGCACCTGACGTCCGAGTCCAGCCCCACCGCGTACATGGACGAGTTCACGCTCGACGAGGCCGATGTGGCCTACCGCGCCGCCGTCTATGCCCGTCGAACGCTCGACGCCGGGTTCACGACGGTGCGCGACGTCGGCGACGCCTACAACGTCAGCATCGCTTTGCGGGACGCGATCGACGCCGGGCGCGTGCCCGGCCCGCGCATCTACACCTCGGGCAAGGCGCTGGCCACGACCGGAGGGCATGCCGACCCGACGAACGGCTGGCGGTCGGACCTGATGGGCTCGCCCGAGCCCCACGCCGGCGTCCTCAACGGCGTCGCCGAGGCGCGCGAGGCCGTGCGCCAGCGCTACAAGGACGGGGCCGACCTGATCAAGATCACCGCCACCGGCGGCGTGCTCAGCGTGGCCAGGAGCGGGCTGGCGCCGCAGTTCCGCCCCGACGAACTCGAGGCCGTCATCGAAACCGCCGCCGACTACGACATGCACGTCGCCGCGCACGCCCACGGCAAGGAAGGCATGGAACGCGCCATCCGGGCCGGCATCCATTCCATCGAGCACGGCACGATGATGGACGACGACCTGTTCGAGTTGATGAAGGAATACGGCACCTGGTACGTGCCCACGATCTCGGCCGGCAGGTTCGTGGCCGAGAAGGCCGAGATCGATGGTTATTACCCGGAGCTGGTGCGACCCAAGGCGCGCATGATCGGCCCGATGATCCAGGACACGTTCGAGGCCGCGTGGCGCGCCGGCGTCAGGATCGCGTTCGGCACGGACTCCGGCGTCAGCCCGCACGGCGACAACGCCCGGGAATTCGTCTACATGGTCGAGGCGGGCATGTCGCCGGCCGAAGCGTTGCGCACGGCGACGGTCAACACCGCCGAGATGCTCGGCGTCGCCGACGAGGGCGGCCGCCTCGCTCCGGGCATGTGGGCCGACGTGATCGCCGTGGCCGGCAATCCGCTCGAGGATGTCTCGACGCTCGCCGAGACCGTGTTCGTGATGAAGGCCGGCGAGGTATTCAAGCAGCCCTGAGGCCCGGGAGCGTGGCCCCGCCGCGCGGTCGCGACGCGGCGGCGGACGACGATCCGCCGATTTCCGTGATGGCGATCGCATGGATGCGCTTCCGATTTGCTTGAATTCACCTCGGCGCTTTCCTATAGTGGCGACTCTAGGCGGTGTACGCCGCAGGGGAACGGCGATGTCGGAAGCGTTGACCCGGATGCGAAGCGCGATGCGCACGGACGGCATCGACGAGCAACACGCCAAGAGCCTGATGTTCTGGGCACGATCGTTCCTGGCCTTCTGCGAACACGACGATCCCCGCGACCTCGGCCGTTCCGACGTCGAGGGTTTCCTGACGCATCTATCCGAAGACCGCTATGCCGGCCGCGCCTCGCGGCAGCGCGTGCTGGAGGCCATCGAATACCTGTTCGACAACGCCGGCGGCGGAACCCCGGCCTGGCTGAAGATCTTCATCGAGGAACACCGCAGCCGGAACAATCCCAACATCCTGAGCCCGGACGAGGTCCGCCGCTTCCTCACCCACCTGCGCGGCCGGGAGTGGCTGGCCGCGGCGCTGATCTACGGCACCGGCATCCGGCTCGTCGAGTGCGTGCGGCTGCGCGTGCGCGACGTCGACCTCGAAGCCGACGAACTGCTGGTGCGCGACGCCGGCGGCCATACCGTGCGCCGTCTCAAGCTGCCGGCCAACACGCAGCCACGACTGCAGGATCAGCTCGAGAATCTCAAGCTGATGCACATCCGCGACATCGTCGAAGGAAACGGCGCGGCGACGCTACCGCCGCCGGTTGCCGCGCGCGACCCCAAGGCCGCTCGCAGCTGGGGCTGGCAATACCTGTTCCCGCAGCAGGTCGAGCAGCAGCGCACGAGCTGGCAGGCGCCCGACGGCAAGCAGCCCATCCACCACGTCGATCCCCAGACGTTCCACCGGCTGTTCGAGCGCGGCGCGCTGGAAGCCAACATCTACCGGCGCGTCACTGGCCACGTTCTGCGCAACAGCTTCGCGCTGCACATGATCCGGCGCGGCGTTCCGGTCAAGCGGGTCGAACAGATGCTGGGCACGGGGGCCGACCAGAGCGACAACGAAACCGCCTGGCAATCGCTGGGGATTCCCGCCGAAGCCGTTCCCGCCGAGTTGCGCGTCAATTAGCAAGGACGCCGCCGGTGCTCGTTCAGCGCCCCTGGATCGTTCCGCACCTCACCGTTCCGGGGCGAGTCCCGGCAGGTCTTGGACGGGGCATCGGCGAGTCATCGAAAACGCGAACGCCGCGCCCGGGAACCGCCGATCAGCGCACCGGCGGCGTCCGACCGCGGTCTGCATAGCCGCTGAGTTCCAGGTATCCGCGGCCGAGCCGCGTTTCGTCGTCGAATTCGAAGACATCGACGGCGCCCTCCCAATAGCCCACCGAACCGAACCACCGCTGCGCGTCGAACGTCGGTTTCACGGCCAGGTCGAGATCGGCGCCGGGGAGCGTCACGCGCCACGCCACCGGCCACTCGACGCCCTGCCGATCGGTCCACCAGCGCAGCGGCGAGAGTTCGAAGTCGGATCGTTCGAGGATGCGATAGTCGCCATCGGCGCCGACCAGGGCGCCGGCCGAGAACCGCGATGCACCGCCGTCGTCGGTCCGCAGCCGATAGACCATCAGGTCGCGACCGTCGGCGAGCTGCAGCGCGAACCAGTCCCAGCCCGCGATGCCCTCGCCGAGCTGGCTGGAACCCCATTCGCGATCCAGCCACGCCGTCCCGGAAACATCGTGGACTTCACCGTCCAGCCGCAGCCGGCCTTCGGCGTTCATGCGCGTGATCGAGTAGTAGCGCGAGGCGTTGCCGCGTTCCGGACCCTTCCGACTGTAGCCGTCGTCGCCCTGCAGCACGACGGCCTTGGCGGGGTTCAGCGCCAGCTCGACCAGGCCTTCGTCGATGCGGGCGACCAGCTTCCAGCCCTCGGCGGTGCGTTCGACGCGCCAGTCCCGCAGCCACCAGGCGTCTGCCGTTGCGCCCGCCAGCCCCAGCGTGCCGCGAGCGAAGCGCTCGTGAGAGATGAAGCGCCGGTTCGCAACGTCGCTGACGGCCAGGTGCGCCATCCAGATCGCATCGGCCGTGAAATCGGAATCCGGGGCATCGGCCGGATCGGCGGCGAACCGGAACAGCGTGAACTGGAATCCGAAACGGCCCCCGTCCTCGTCGGTCAGGTTGCCGGTGAAATACCACCACTCGTTGCGGTAGCCCGGATGGACGGCATGATCGGCCGGAAACGACAGCGGCTCGGGCCCGGTCACGCGCTTGAAGGACTCCGGCGCTGCGTTGAGCAGCGCGGTCCCGCTCAGGCCGGTGGCACCGGGCTCGTCGCGGGCGACCCGCTGGGCCAGCCACGCGACGGCCAACAGCACGGCCAGCGCAAGCACCACGAGATCGCGCCTCACCGGTCCGCCCTCAGGTGTTCGACCATCGGCCTGCGACCGATGCGCCAGGCCGGATAGAGTCCCGTCAGCGTCCCCAGCACCAGAGCCACCGGCGCGACGAGGAGGACGGGTTCCAGCGGCGGCCAGCCGGCGGGCACGCTCCAGCCGAACGCGCGGGGCTGGATCAGCAGCGACAGCGTGTAGTGGATCAGCAGCGCCAGCGGCAACGCCGTGATCAGGGCGATCAGGGTCAGGCCCGCCGACTGCACCGTGACCAGTCCGAACAGTCCGCCCGGCGGCAGACCGAGTGCGCGCAGCGTCGCGTGCTCACGGGAGCGCTCCAGTCCCTGGGCCAGCAGCGCGCTGGTCAGCGCAACCAGCGCGATCAGCCCGACCAGCGTCGCCAGCGCCCAGGAAATCCGGAACGTGCGATCGAAGACCGCCAGGCTCTGGCGTCGCACCCCGGCGGGCGTGATCCAGTCGACCGACTCGTCGGCGAACATCTGCTGGACCTGCCGGCCGAAGGCTTCGGCATCGACGCCGTCGTCGAGGTATACGCCCAGGTTGTCCACCGTTCGGTCGTCGAACCAGCGACGGTACAGGCTTCCCGACGCCGCCACGAAGCCCTGCTCGCTGCTGTAGTCGCGGAATACGGCGACGACCGGCAGTTCCACCGGTCCGGACGGCGAGACGAGCTCGATCCGGTCCCCGGCTTCCAGGCGGCGCCGCTGCGCCAGCGGCTCGGACAGCATCACGCCTTCGCCGTCGCGGAATGCCGGCCACGCCCGGTCCGGATTCCCGTCCAGAAGCTCGAATCCTTCCCAGGCCTCGCGCTCGATCGCATAGGCCGTCATCGCGGTCCCGTCCTCGAGCGTGACCCGCCTGACCGACGACAGCGCGCGCACCACGTCCATGCGCCCGATCCGGTCGACTTCGCCCGGGGCCAACGCCCGGCCCTCGACGCTGACGTAGACGTCGGCCCGGAGCAGCTTGGTGACCCAGTCGCCCACGGCATCGCGGAATCCGAGAATCATCATGCCCATGCCGACGGCCAGCGCGAGCGCGAGCGACAACGCCGCCAGCGCGGGCGACAGACGGCCACGCGCCGTTTCGAGCAGGCGAAGCGCCCGACCGGCGAGGTTCGAGCCCAGCCCGGCGGCGGTGGCGCGGACCAACGCGAAGCCGACCATGGGAATCAGCACGATCAGGCCGGCAAGGACCAGGAACAGACCGCCGAGTGCCGCGACCAGGCGCGGATCCAGCGCGATCCAGGACACGCCGGCGATGACGAGCAGCGCCGACAGCGGCACCAGCTTCCGGGCCGGCAGGTGGCGGACCCCGCGCGAGCGGACGATGCGCCCCGGAGGAATCGCGAGGGCCTCGCGCAGCACCGGCAGTGTGACGACGACGGCCGCGGCGAGACCGGCCAGCCAGATGCCGGCGTAGAGCAACGGCGTCGGGCGCGTCGACGCGGGCGCAAGCTGGCCGTAGACCTCGGCGACCGGAGAGGCGATCAGCCGCAGAAGCTGATCCGACATGATGGTCCCCACGACCAGCCCGAGCAGTCCGCCGACCGCGGCGATGACCAGCACTTCGCCGACGAGCATCCGCGCCAGCGTGCGGTGCGTCATGCCCAGCGCGCGCAGCATGCCGAACGTGCGCCGGCGCTGCACCATCAGGAAACTGAGTACGCTGTAGACGACGAACAGGCCGGTCGCCAGCGCGAGGAGACTCATCGCCGTGAGGTTCGCGCGCATGCCGGCGGTCAGGTTCTTCGCCGAAGCCCGCTGCGACGACGCCGTCGTGACCAGCAGGTCGTCGCCGATCCGATCCCGGACCCAGCCGCTGGCGTCGCCGGGCGCCAGCAGTTGGGACACCCAGCCGTCGGCCCCGATCAGCGCCTGCGCCTCGCTGATGTCCATCAGCACCCGCCGATCCAGCCCCGGGCGGCCGCGCAACCCTGCCGTGACCTCGATCGTCAGCGGCCGGCCGCGGTATTCGAGTTCCAGTGTTTCGCCAACCGCCACGCCCAGCAGTTCCAGCGTCGACGCGCTGAGCACCGCCGGCGCCCCGGAGGCGGTCGGTTCGAACAGCGCCGTCGCCAGCCCGGTGCCCTCGGTACCGGCGACGCTGCGAACGGCGCCGAAGGGGTCCACGCCGACGATCTCCAGCTGCGTATCGCCGGCGCGGACATCGACGCGGATGACCGGCACCAGGTCCGGCGCGCCCGGCGTGCGCGCGAGCTCGGCGAAGCGCTGCACCGGCAGCCGGCCGGACGGGTGACGGATCACCAGCGCGCGCTCGCCCACGAGCTCGGACGACACGGCATCCAGCGATTCCAGCAGCGTGCCGCGCAGCAGCGCTACACCGGTGACGACGGCGATGCCGGCCGCGATTCCCACCAGTGCGAGCAGGACCTGCGACGGGTGGCGATAGAAGTACGCCCGGGATAGCCGCGCCAGCATTTCAGTCCGAAACCAGCCGTCCGCCCGCCAAACGCAGCCGCCGGTCGCAGCATGCCGCGACGTCCTCGCTGTGCGTGACCAGCACCAGGGCGCAGCCGCGCGCCGAGACCGCATCGGCGAAAACGTTCATGACCTGCTGCGCGTGCGCCTGGTCGAGGCTGCCGGTGGGCTCGTCGGCGAGCACCAGCGCCGGGGAATGAATCAGCGCCCTTGCGATGGCCACGCGCTGCTGCTGGCCGCCGGACAACTGGTCGGGGCGGCGCGACAGGAGTTCGGCAATGCCCAGCTCGTCGGCGAGTTCGCGGATGGTTTCACGGTCGGCGGGCCGGTTCGTCAGCCAGCCGACGAGCTCGATGTTCTCCTCGGCCGTCAGCGACTCGATCAGGTTGTAGTCCTGGAACACCAGGCCGATATTGGCGGCGCGAAAGCGCGTCCGATCGGGTTCCGGCAGTCGATTGACCGGTTCTCCGAGGACCTCCACGGTGCCGTCGTCGGGCAGGTCCATTCCCGCGGCGACGTGCAGCAGCGTCGACTTGCCCGAACCCGACGCACCGGTCACCGCGAGCTTTTCGCCCGAAGACACCTCGATTTCGACCCCGTCGAGGACGCGCACGTCCTCGGAACCGTCGTGGTAGGTCCGCGATACGCCCTCGAGCCGCAACGCGCAGCCATCGCCCTTGGACGCCGAGCTCATGCGGTCTCTTCCACTCCGGCGATCCCGATCGACGCATCGGCGGATGCGCCGCCGTCTTCCAGGGCGGAGGACGAGAATGCGGCCAGCGCGCCGATGACCAGCAGCGCGATCGCGATCATGCTCAGCGTCGCGCGAAGCCGCTGATACCAGCCGGCCTGGCCACGCCGCGTCCACCGCCACTCGGCGACGAGTTCGGCGGCGAACAGCACGGCGAGCAATCCGCACGCCCAGGCCACCGGCAGCACCAGCGCAGGCAGAGCGGCCAGCACGATCACGTTGCTGGCCACCAGCGCCTCCGTGCGCTCGCTGTCGCCCGTCAGAGCGCCCGTCCAAAGCGTGCCGGCAAGAAAACTCAGGATCGCGAGCGCGTATCCCACGAGCAGGATATCGATCCAGTCCGGCGCGCCGAGGTAGCTGATCCAGGCCAGGACAGCGAAGGGAACAAGCCCGGCCCAGCCGAGCACGCGAGCGACCTGTTTGCGATTGCCGGTCATGACGCCACCGATCCAGTGATTCGACCCGCCTCAACTATACCGGCTATGGTTAAACGTGCAGCCATGGCCGGAGCGCAAAAAAAGCCCCGGCCGGGAGCCGTGGCCGGGGCTTCTGCAAATAACCGACAACGGGCGGGAGGGAGTCATGTACCGAGAGGTTTCCCGTTACCGGCGACCGTAGTTTCCACGGCGGCCGTGAACCGGGGGTGAACAGTTCTTCGGCGCCGCTTCAGGCCGCCGAGCGCGCCCGTTTCAACCACACCAGCAACTGCGAGATCGCCGCCGGCGTCACTCCGGGAATCCGGCTGGCCTGCCCGACCGTCGTCGGGCGCTGCCTCGAGAGCTTCTCCAGGACTTCGGCGGACAGCCCGCGCACGCGGCCGAAATCGAAATTCTCCGGGATGGTCATGTCTTCGGCCGACCTGGCGCGTTCGATTTCGACGCGCTGACGGTCGAGGTAACCGGCGTAGCGAATCTGCGTTTCGACCTGTTCTGCAACGTCCGATCGCCCCTCCCACGGTCCGAGTTCGGCGATCTCGGCCAGCGACGCGTAGTCGATGCCCGGCCGCTTCAGCAGATCGGCGACCGAGACGTCCTTGCTGATCGGCGTGTCGGTATGCCGCGCGACGATGTGCGCCAATTCGCTGTCCTTTCCGATGCGCAGCGCTTCGAGCCGGGCGATCTCGGCCGCGATACCGTCCCGGCGCGCCTCGAAGCGGGCGTTGCGCTCGTCGTCGACCAGGCCGAGTTCGCGGCCTATGCCGGTCAGGCGCAGGTCGGCGTTGTCTTCGCGCAGCATCAGCCGATACTCGGCACGGCTGGTAAACATGCGGTAGGGCTCGCTGGTCCCCCGGGTCACCAGGTCGTCGATCATCACGCCGATGTAGGCCTCGGAGCGGCTCGGCTGCCAGGCCGGCCGTCCCGCGACGGCGCGCGCGGCGTTCAGCCCCGCGACCAGGCCCTGGGCGCCCGCTTCCTCGTAGCCCGTCGTGCCGTTGATCTGGCCGGCCAGGAACAACCGGCGGAGCACCTTCGACTCCAGCCCCGGCTCGAGGTCGCGCGGATCGAGGAAGTCGTATTCGATCGCGTATCCGGGCCGCGTGATGCGCGCCGACTCGAGCCCCGGAATCGTGCGGACGAATTCCAGCTGCGCCGAAAACGGCAGGCTGGTCGAGATGCCGTTGGGATACCACTCGTTGAGGTCCAGCCCTTCGGGCTCGAGAAAGATCTGGTGGGAATCGCGGTCGGCGAAGCGCACGACCTTGTCCTCGATCGACGGGCAGTACCGCGGCCCGGTTCCCTCGATCGCGCCCGAATACATCGGCGAGTCGTCCAGCGATCCGCGAATGATGTCGTGGGTGGCCGGCCCGGTCCGCGTGATCCAGCAGGAGCGCTGCTCGGGATGGTCGTCGACCGAGCCGAGGAACGAGAACACCGGCCTCGGGTCGTCGCCGGGCTGCTCGGTCAGGGCCGAGAAATCGATGCTGCGTCCGTCCAGCCGGGGCGGGGTGCCGGTCTTGAGTCGCGCGATATTCAGCGGAAGCGCGCGCAGTCGTTCGGCCAGCGCGTTGGCCGGCGCATCGCCGGCGCGCCCGCCCGCCGAACGGCTCCGGCCCATGTGGATCACGCCGCCAAGGAACGTGCCGGTCGTCAGCACGACGGCGCCGGCGCGGAAATCCAGCCCCATCGCCGTCGTGCAACCGGTGACCCGGTCGCCGTCGACGATCAGGTCGTCCACGCTGGCCTGGAAGAGCGTCAGGCCCGGCTGGTGTTCGACGGCTCGGCGCACCGCCGCACGGTAGAGACTGCGGTCGCACTGCGCTCGCGTCGCCCTCACGGCGGGCCCCTTGCTGGCGTTGAGCCGCCGCCACTGGATTCCGGCCGCGTCGGCCGCCTGCGCCATCGCGCCGCCCAGCGCATCGATCTCGCGGACCAGGTGGCCCTTGCCGATCCCGCCGATGGCCGGGTTGCAGCTCATCTGGCCGATCGTCTCGATGTTATGGGTCACCAGCAGCGTGTCCGCACCGCACCGGGCCGCGGCAAGCGCGGCCTCGGTACCGGCGTGACCGCCGCCGATGACGATGACATCGTAGTGTTCGGGATACAGCATGTGGCCCAGCCGCGGGCCGCGGCTCAAGTGCTTGAAAGGCGGCTATTTTACACGCGGTCCGGCGTTGGAACCAGCGCCTTCGGCTCGATCAGCGTCGATCTCGGCGGTTGCCGCCGTCGTCGCCGCGACCGCGCAACAGCGCGCGCCGGCCGCCGTCGCCGGAACGACTCTGCTTCGACGAGGCCCGCGGACGCGGCGGAGGACTCGGGCGACTGCGCGGAGATGGGCTCGGGCGGCTGCGCGGCGACGGCGCGGCGCTGCTGCGCGACGGCATTCGGTGCGAGGAGCGATCCGGCACGCGTGCAGACGGCGGCCGGCCGGACGCGGCCGGGGCCGCGTCGCCGCGCGAGGACCGGCGCAGGATCGAACGGCGAGTGCGATCCGGTTCCGGCTGGATGCGCGGCGGCTGCTTGCGGTTGCGCACCGGCGCGGACTCGCGCGAAGGGGCGCGCCGAATGTCACGCGAATCGCGGATTTCCCGGCGCGGAACCGAACGCGATTCCGCGCTTCGGCCGGAGCGCGCCGCAGCGCCGTCGGCATCGCTGCGGCGCAACAGGTCGCGTCGCGATCGGTTGCTGCGCGCCGCATCGCTCGGGCGCGTGTCCCGGTCGGTCGAGCGCACGGGCACGGAATCGGAGCGGCCGCGGAGCAGCGAAGAGCGCGACGTGCCGCGACTGATTCGGGCGCTGCCGTAGAAGTCGTTGCGATCATCGCCGCGGCCGTGGCGGCGCCCGTCCCGAAGCGGAATGCCGCCCCGGCCGGCGTAGCGATTGTCGCGATTGCCGACCAGCGCGCGCCGCGAAACGGTGCGCGCGGGCTGCTGCAGCTCGTAGAGACGCTGGTCGATATGGCGGATGCGATGCCTGCGATCGTGGTAGCCGTGGTACCCGCCATGGCCGCCGTAGCCGACGAAAAAGCCCAGCGAATAGCGCGGGTAATGGTGGCCGAAGCCGTACCAGGGATAGCCGAACGCCAGGCCGCCGCTGTAGTGGCGGTAGCGCGGGTAATGACGGTAGCCCAGCGCCCAGCCGGGATACGGGTAGTACAACGGCTCGTGGTAGCCGACGTAGAACGAATACGGGTGATGGTACTGGCTGAAATAGAAGTAATCGATGGACCAGTACGGGTAATGGACCGGGTTGACCGGTTGGTACAGCGGCTCGCGGTAGGCATGGCGCTGCGTTTCGTAGCCGCCGTAGTAGACGCCCGATCCGCCGTAGTGGCGCTCGTAGTAGCTCACACAGCCGCCGAGCACGGAAACCGCTGCCACTGCGGCCAGCAGGCGGGTCACGATCCGGAATGTTGCGGTTCGTCGGTCCATGCCGGAAAGCTATCACAACCGGATTAACCGAACCTGAACTGGGGGCCGAAAGGTAAACTTGGCCCATGACTTCCCAAGCTCCGCCCGTCCACCTGATCGACGCGAGCATCTACGTCTTCCGGGCCTGGTATTCGATGCCGGAAGACTTCTCCGATCCCCGTGGACGACCGACCAACGCGGTCTACGGCTTCGCGCGCTTCCTGTGCGAGTTCCTCGAGGACACCGCGACACGGCACGTCGCCGTGGCGTTCGACGAATCGCTGTCGACGTCGTTCCGCAACGAGATCTTCCCGGACTACAAGGCCAATCGCGATCCGGCGCCCGAAGACCTGGAGCGCCAGTTCGGGTGGTGCAAGGACCTGGTCCGCTGCCTGGGCCTTCCGGTCTACGTCGACGACCGTTTCGAGGCCGACGACCTGATCGCTTCACTGGCGCGCTACTGGCGCGGCCGGGGCCATCCGGTGACCGTCGTGACCGGCGACAAGGACCTCGCGCAACTTCTCGAAAACCCGGACGACAGCTGGTGGGACTTCGCCCGGCGCAACCGGCTCGACCATGCCGGCGTCGAGGCGAAATTCGGGGTCCGCCCCGACCAGATCGCCGACTTCCTCGCGCTGACCGGAGATCCCATCGACAACATACCCGGCGTGCCGGGCATCGGCCCGAAGACCGCCGCGGCGCTGCTGGCGCATTTCGGCGACATCGACGCGCTGTTCGAGCGGCTCGACGAGCTGGCGTTTCTCAAGCTGCGCGGGGCGAAAATGCTCGGCCAGAGGCTGCGCCATCATGAGCCGACGGTCCGGCTCGCACGACAATTGACGGGCCTCGAGGCCGCCATCGCCGAGATCGACGAGTCCGAACACCGCGAGCGCGGCGCGCCGGACCCGGACGGGCTGGACGTGCTGCTGGATGCGCTGGGGTTCGGGCAGACGCTGAGGCAGCGCCTGCACCGGCTGGACTCGCCCCGCCGCCCGACCTGACCCGAACGTCGAGCCGACCCTTCAGCCGTCGCCGGACCCGGCCGCCTGCTGCTTGAGCCGCTCGAGCATGTCCTCTCCGAGGATCACGCTTTCGGCCTCGTCGATCGCCGCGCGCATCAGCGGCACCGCGGGCAGCGGCCGTTCCAGCGGCCGTCCATCCGGCCCGACGAGATGCCAGTGGCTGGCGCCCAGGAACAGCAGGTCGTCGCCGGCCACCGTGCCGAACGTGGGATTGTCGAAGGCCGGCAACGCCTTGGCGACCGTGGCGATGTTCGCCACGCGGGTGCCGCTGTCGTCCAGTTCCAGCCGCAGAATGCGCTGCGGCGTGATTCCGTTCTGGATGGCGACCAGGTGCCCCTGCCACGGATACAGCCCGTCGATCCCGCCCAGGTTGAGCGTCGGCGGCACGCCCAGCGCGTAGAGCCGGCCTTCTTCTTCCAGGTCGAAGAAGAACAGCCCCAGTTCGTAGTCGGCGACGTAGAGCCTGGATTCGTCTTCGGACAGCGCGAGGCCGCGCAGCGCCACGAACATCGGCGCGCCCAGGAAAGGAGACGGACGCTCGGCGCCGGGGGCGAGCCGGTAGATCAGCGGGGACGCGCTGTCGGCGGCATAGACGGTGCCGTCCGAGGACAGCGCGATGGCGCCCAGCATGTGGGTACGGCCGTCCGGCGTCACCCGGTACTCGCCCAGCGTTTCGCCGGTTTCCAGGTCCAGCTTCAGCAGCGCCGTGCGGCCCTGGTTCGAAGGCGTGGCATTGCGGTACTGCGCGATGCTTCCGGTCGCGGCCCAGAGGTGTCCGCGATCCTCGTCGACCTTGAGGTCGAAGACCGCCGCCAGGCCCTTTGTGTCGCCGGGCTCGGCGAATACCGCCGTTTCGCCGGCTTCGGGGTCGTGAACCAGGATCCGGCCGTCCCGCACCGTCCCTACGAAGACGCGACCGGTCTTGCCGTCGTGGGCGACCGCCTCGGGCATCGGATGAATGGAGTCGATCTCGACGACCGTGTCGGCTTCGCCGGCGGGCTTGCCGGCGTCGGCCATCAGGTCGCGGAGGTGGTCGTAGAGACGGTAGTCGCGAAGCGATTCGACCTCCTCGATGGCGTCCCAGTCCACGGCCAGGCCCTGCTGCTGCATGACCAGCATCTGGTTGAACGCCTTCTGCGTCTGGCCGGTCAGCGCGTAGGCCATGACGAGCTGGCGCATGAAGTCGTGGTTGAACGGCCTGAGCCGATGCAGTTCCTCCAGCGCACGTACCCAGGCCTCGTGGTCTTCGTCCGCCCACGCCTCGGCCGCGCGCGTGAACCAGTACGCCAGGCCCTGCTCTTCGGACCGGACCTCTGGGGCCTGTTCCCCGGGCGGGGCCTCGGAGGCCTGCTCCGCTTCTTCGGACTGCGCCGTGTCGGCGGCCTGGCCGAATGCCGGCCCCGCGGCCAGCAGCAACGCCGCCAGCGCAAGACCCGTCGATCCGGCGCGGCGGATCGAATGCGGAACGTATCGTTCTCGGGTGTCGTTGCTCATGGATGAACCAATCCTGGATGTGTACCAATGCTTCGGACGGTCGCGCTTAACCGGCGCTTGCCGACAGGCATGCGACCCGGTTCATGCAAGAATGTTCCCCGGGGACCGCACCGGGGCGCGATACGCGCCGTGCGGGGAGAATCAATCCGAGGAGTCATCGAGCCGAATGCAACCGACGACGCATTATAAGGGGCGCTATCTCAGCCTTGTGGAACGGGACGGATGGGAGTTCGCCGCCCGTCCGAACCCGGTGGTTGCGGTGCTGGTCGCCTGGCTGCGAGACCGCCGGCTGCTGCTCGTGGAGCAGTACCGGGAGCCGGTCAGGAACAGCGTGATCGAACTGCCCGCGGGCCTGGTCGGCGACCTGGACGAGCACGAGGAAGAGTCGGTGTTCGACGCCGCCGCCCGCGAACTGGTCGAGGAAACCGGGTACCGCGCCGGATCGATCCGGGAGATCATCCGCTGCCCGACCTCGGCGGGCATGACCAACGAAACCGCGGTGTTCCTGTCGGCGACCGAACTGGAACGCGTGGGCGACGGCGGCGGCGATGCCAGCGAGAACATCACGGTCCACGCGATCGCGGCCGACCGGATCGACGAGTGGCTGGCCGAGCGCTACGCCGAAGGCAAGGCGATCGATCCGAAGGTCTACACGGCGCTGTACTGGGGGCCGGATCCGCGCAGCGTGCGCTGAGCAGCGCGACGATCCTACGCCAGAAGCCCCACAAGGCCGGCCCCGATTCCCGCGCCGGCCGCGACCAGCAGCACGATCCACGTCAGCAGCGTGCCGAGCACCCGGCCCGCGCTCGAGCCGGCGCTTCGACCCAGGCCCCAGGCATGCAGGATGCGCCCGGCGAGCAGCATCAGTCCGAGCAGGTGCAGGCTCCATGCCGGCGCGGCACCGGCCATTTCGATCAGCACCAGCAGGATGAGCGCCAGCGGCACGTATTCGCAGAAATTGGCGTGGACGCGCATCGCCCGCTCCAGCGCGGGCACGTCGCCGGTGCCGATGCCGACCCGGTGCGCGCGCCGCAGCCGCACCACGTTCGCCGAAAGGCCGAGCAGCACGAGGGCGAGCAGCGCCGCATAGAGAACAACGATGGACACGTGCATATGCGCGACTCCGGTTGATGGTTCGCGGGATTCTAACCGCAGGCCGGCGGACCGACGATCACCCGCGCCGCGGCCCGACGGGCGGGCGCTTGCGACGATCGGTTAGGCTTGGCGCGTCCCGACGGAAACAGGCGGTGCATCGCCGCCCCCGGATCATGGCCCGAAGACTGCTGGACCTGCGCAACGTGCCCCTGGAGGAATCCGCCGCCCTGCGCGGGGAACTCGACGAGCACGGCATCGACTACTACGAGCTCCCGCCTTCGGCATTCGGCATCAGCGCGGGCAGCATATGGGTTCGCCACGACGAGGACTGGCCGCGGGCCCGCGAAGTCTTCGATCGGTTCCAGGACGATTACCGCGACGCGGCCCGCCGAGCGCCGCTTCTCCCGCCGTTGCACGAGCAGCTTCGGCGGCATCCGGGTCGGATCATCGGCTACACGCTGGCCGCGGTGCTGATCCTGTTGCTGATGGGCTGGCCGGTCTTCCAGCTCTGGCGATGAGCGCGCCGGGGAAGCTCTGAACAGCCCTAGCCGGACAGCTTGCCGAGGCGTTCCAGGAAGGCCCGGCCGTATTTTTCGAGCTTGTGCCGGCCGATGCCGGGCAACGCCCCCATTTCTTCCAGGTCGGACGGCCGCTCATCGAGCATCGCCGCGAGCGTCGCGTCGTGGAAGATCACGTAGGGGGGCACCCCTTCGGCGCGAGCAAGCTCGAGTCGGAGCGAACGCAACTCGTCGAAGCCCGGTCGATCGGACACTCCCTCGCGGGACGCTGCGCGCGGCGCGGCCTTGCGCGGTTTCTCGGGATCGCGCCGCATCCGGAACGTCGCCTCGCCGCGCAGCAGTTCACGCGCCGACGCATCGAGGCGAAGACCGCCGTGCCCGTCCGGGTCGGCCGCGAGCAGGCCGGCGGCAAGCAACTGGCGAAGAATGGAGTGCCAGAAGGTCGCCGGACGGTCGGATCCGATGCCGAACGTCGACAACCGGTCATGACCGAGCGATGCGATGCGGTCGCTTTCTCGGCCGCGCAGCACCGCAACGACGTGACCGGCGCCGAATCGCTGGCCGGTCCTGAAGACGCAGGACAGCGCCATGCGCGCCGCCTCGGTGGCGTCGATGCGTTCGGGCGGTTCGATGCAGTTGTCGCAGTTGCCGCATTCGCCGGAATGCGCTTCACCGAAATAGCCCAGCAGCGCCGGCCGGCGGCAATCGACCTGCTCGCAGTAACCCAGCAGCGCCTCGAGCCGCTGGCGCTCCATGCGCTGCCGCTCGTCGGGAAGGTCGGAGGCGGCCAGCATCTGCCGGAGCCGGTAGACGTCGTCGAGCCCGTAGATCATCCAGGCGTCGGCCGGGGACCCGTCGCGGCCGGCGCGACCGGTTTCCTGATAGTAGGACTCGATCGACCGCGGCAGGTCCATGTGCGCGACGAAGCGCACGTCCGGCTTGTCGATGCCCATCCCGAAGGCCACCGTGGCGACGACGATCAGCGCTTCCTCGCGAATGAACCGGTCCTGCACCGACTGGCGCTCCGACGACTCCATTCCGGCGTGGTACGGCGCCGCGGAAAGGCCCTCGGCCTCGAGCCATCCGGCCACCTGTTCGGCGCGCTTGCGCGACAGGCAGTAGACGATCCCGGCGTCCCGGGCATGCTCGCGCCGGACGAAATCGACCAGCTGCCGGCGCGCGTTCCGGCGCGGCTGCACGCGATAGCGGATATTCGGGCGATCGAAACTGGCGGTAAAGCGCTCGCAGCCGTCCGCGAACAGCGAATCGGCGATCTCGGCGCGCGTGCGCGTGTCGGCCGTCGCCGTCAGCGCCACGCGAGGGACGTCCGGGAAATGCTCGGCCAGCGCCCCGAGCTGCAGGTACTCGGGCCGGAAATCGTGACCCCATTGCGAGACACAGTGCGCCTCGTCGATCGCGATCAGCGCCAGGCGGGCCTGCCGGAGCTGCGCGAGCATCCGGTTCTGCATCAGACGCTCGGGTGCGACGTAGAGCAGGTCCAGCTCGCCGGCCGCCAGCTCGGATTCGACGCGGCGCTGCTCGTCCGGCGGCAGGCTGGAATTGAGCACTTCGGCGCGCACGCCGTAGGCCTTGAGCGCCTCGACCTGGTCGCGCATCAGCGCGATCAACGGCGAGACCACGATGCCGGTGCCGGGGCGCACCAGCGCCGGAATCTGGTAGCACAGCGACTTGCCGCCTCCGGTGGGCATCAGCACCAGCGCGTTGCGTCCCGCGATCAGCGCGTCGACGATCGCTTCCTGGCAGCCTCGGAATGCATCGAAGCCGAAGACCTCGCGCAGGATCGCGCGAGGATCGCGTCGTGTCGCGCGCCCGGCTTCGCTCGGCGTCGCGGTCAAGAGTCCAGGCCGAGCGCCTCGGCCGCCTTGTCGGCGCGCTCGGCGCGCTCGGCGAGCGTCTCTTCGCTGATGCCGGCCTGCTTGCCGAACTCCGGCCAGCCCTGCCCGTGTCGCCAGCACAGCTCGGTCAGCACCCGCGCGTGATCCGACTCGGCGTTCAGCGCCGGGATGTATTCCAGCGCTTCGCCGCCGGCTTCCTCGAACGCCTCCCGGTTCTCGACCCCGATCTCGTCGATGGTCTCCAGGCAGTCCACCGCGAATCCGGGACAGACGACCTGCACCCGCTTGATGCCGTCGTGCGCCAGCTTCAGCAGCGTTTCATCGGTGTAGGGCTTCAGCCACTCGGCCTTGCCGAGGCGCGACTGGAAGGTCACCTGCCACTCTTCCGGCGCCAGCTTCAGCCGTGCGGCGATGCGCCGTGCCGAGGACTGGCACTCGCAGTAGTACGGGTCGCCCTTGAGCAGGTAGTCCTTGGGGATGCCGTGGAACGAGAACAGCAGCCGGTCGGGCTTGCCGTGCTCGGCCTGGTGGCTGCGGATGCGGTCGGCCACGGCCTCGACCCAGGCCTCGTCGTAGTGATAGTGGGTCACGAAACGCAGCTCCGGAATCCACCGGATCTCCTTCAGGGCGTTGGCCAGCCCGTCGAACACGCTGGCCGTCGTCGTGGCCGAGTACTGGGGATAGAGCGGCAGGACGATCAGCCGCTGGACGTTGTCGCGGCGCGCCTGCTCCAGCGCCTCGGCGATGCCGGGGCTGCCGTAGCGCATGCCGACGTAGACGTTGACGCGCGGCATGTTGCGCCCGAACTCGTGGGCCATGGATTCAGCCAGGTCGCGGGTGTAGTACAGCAGCGGAGAGCCGCGCTCGGTCCAGACGCGCCGATAGGCCTCGGCCGACCGCGGGGACCGGAACGGGACGATGAACAGGTTGAGGATCAGCCACCAGATCGGCCGCGGAACCTCGACCACGCGCCGGTCCCAGAGGAATTCACGCAGGTAGCGCCGCAGCGCCCGGGCGTCCGGATGATCGGGCGTGCCCAGGTTGGCAAGCAGCACGCCGGCGCGCGGCGCCTCGGTGTGCGCGGAAAGGTTGCGGACCTCTTTCCGCGTCGAAATCTTCTCAGCCATTGCCGTGTCCGTCCGAGCCGAGCCGAGAGTGTACCCGCGCGACCGTCAGTTGTGCTGCAACGGCTGGCTCTGCTATGATCCGGAGGGTCGGAGAAATGTCTTCATAACAAACAACTATCAAGATGCGGTTCGTGCGCCCGGCTAAAATCGTCGCTGGACTTGCGCTTTTCGTGGCGCAATCGTTCGCGTGGGCGGAACCGACGGGTCTTGCCGTCAATTCACGCGGCTTTCTTTCCGAGGATCAGGTGCACGTGCTGTGGCGCGTCGATCTTGCCGACGGCGAGGTCGAGCGCATCGGCCAGACCGGCTTCCTCGACATGGAAGGCCTGGCGCTGTCGCCGGATGGAACGCTGTACGGTGCCGACGACGAAAGCAAGACGCTGGTGACGGTCAGCATCGCCACCGGCTTCTCCAACCCCGTCGGCGGACAAGCCAGCAACATGGGCCTGCCGCTGGCCCAGCCGATGGATTTCGGCATGACGTTCACCTGCACCGGCGAATTGCTGGTTTCCTCCGACACCGAACGGACGCTGTTCCGGGCCTCGCTGGTCAACGGGCGGCTGGAACGCATCGGCGCGCCGGGCAGCCTCGGCGTGCCGATCACCGGAATCGCGAGCTGGGGCGATACCGTCTACGGCATCGGGCAGGGCATCACCGGCACGGACGGCGAATTCGAGGCCGACGCACCGAATCTCTATCGCATCGATCCGGAAACCGGGACCTCCGAACTGGTCGGCTCGCTCGGCGACGCGGTGCTGCCGTACGCCAACGCCGGGCTGGCGTTCGACGAAAGCGGCGTCCTGTGGGCGCTGACCGATCGACGAGCGAACGGCGTGCCCGACATTCCCTCCGAGATCCTGCGGATCGACCTGGCCACCGGCACGGCAACCAAGAGCGCCGACGCCGCGCTGGTGGGATTCGAGTCGCTGGCGATTTCGGCCCCTACGGGCTGCGACACCCGCGGCGGGGAAATCCAGCCCCCGGAAGAAATCCCGGTCGACAGCCGATTCGGCCTGGCGCTGCTCGCGCTGCTCATGCTGGTCGTCGCGAGTCGGTCCATGCGCCTTCAGCCGCGCCGGAACCGGTAGAATAACCCTCCATCCAGGCTTCACACGGAGACCCGCATGGCCGGCATCAGTCCCTGGCAACTCCTGATCGTTCTGCTGATCGTGCTGCTGATCTTCGGCACGAAGAAGCTGCGCAACGTCGGCGGCGATCTCGGGTCCGCCATACGCGATTTCCGCAAGGGCGTCAGCGACGGCGACAAGAAGGACGAGGAAAAGGCCGACGAATCGTCCGAATCGGCTGAACACGACGACGCCGGGTCCAGCGGCTCCAGCGACTCCAAGTCCTGATTCATGGGCGGCGTCGGCTTTACCGAGATGCTGCTGCTGGCAGTCATCGCGCTGATCGTCGTCGGCCCGCAGAAGCTTCCGAAGATCGCACGCACCGCCGGTCGCATCACGCGGCAGGCGCGGAACGCCTGGCAAGGTCTGCAGTCCGAACTGCAGGCCGAGCTCGATGCCGAGCACAACCGCAAGATCATGGAATCCACCCGCGCCATGATGGACAAGGCCACCGGTCCCTTCAGCACCGAATCGGACGAAGACTCCGATGGTCAGGGCCGCGGCAAGGCCGACGAGCAATCACCCGAGGATCAAGAGAACGGTTCCGATGAGTCCGCCAGACGAGACTGACCAGGAACTGTCGCTGATCGATCATCTGCTGGAGCTGCGCAACCGCCTGATCCGCGCGGTCGCCGCGGTCGTCGTCTGCATGATCGTCATGGCACCGTTCGCGCGGCGCATCTACGCCGTCGTCTCCGAGCCGCTGGTCTCCCGCCTGCCCGAAGGCGCCAGCATGATCGCCATCGACGTGGCGTCGCCGTTCTTCGCTCCGTTCAAGCTCGTGCTCATCCTGTCGCTGCTGGTCGCGATGCCGGTCATCATCTACCAGCTCTGGGCCTTCGTCGCCCCTGGGCTTTACCAGCACGAAAAACGCATCGCCAAGCCGCTGCTTGCCGCGGCGACGCTACTGTTCTACGTCGGCTGCCTGTTCGCGTACTTCGTCGTCATGCCGGTCGTGTTCGGCTTCATCACCAAGATCGCGCCCGAGGGCGTGGAGGTGATGACCGACATCAACCGCTACCTGGACTTCGTGCTCGTGATGTTCCTGGCCTTCGGCGTCTCGTTCGAGGTGCCGGTCGTCACCGTCGTGCTCGTCGCCATCGGCGTGATCACGCCCGACGGCCTGGCGAAGATCCGCGGCTACGTCGTCGTCGGCGTGTTCTTCGTCGCGATGCTCATCACCCCGCCGGACATGATCTCCCAGACGCTGCTGGCGTTGCCGGTCTGGGCGCTGTACGAGCTGGGCATCCTGTTCGCGCGAATGGTGCATCGCGAGCGGGAGGCGGCCGAGGACGAGCGCGCCGACGAGGCACGCTCATCCGATTAGATTTCGGATGGTTTCGCCACGCCCGCTTCGCGACTTGCCCGGGTCGTTCCCATCCTCCTCCCGTAGGAGCGGCCTCCGGGCCGCGATGGGAAGACCCGTCATTTCCTCGAAACCCGTTTAGCTACGTTGCCGCGACTTGCTTGGGCCATCTTGATCCCCGTAGGAGCGGCCTCC
>JBPRGD010000148.1:0-2154 GCA_051428125.1 Candidatus Wenzhouxiangella sp. M2_3B_020 | reverse complement strand
GGGCGCCTTGCACGCGCAGGCCGATGCGCCGTCGGCCCTGGTGTCGCTTCCGCCGCAGGCCGCATTCGGGACGATCGATGTGGACCGCGACGCCTGCACCCTGTGCATGGGATGCGTTTCAGTGTGCCCGGCTTCTGCGGTGCAGGGTGGCGGGGACCTGCCGCAGCTGCAGTTTCGCGAAGATCATTGCCTGCAGTGCGGCCTGTGCGAGAAAGCCTGTCCGGAAGACGCGATCAGACTCCAGCCCCGAATGAACTTCGAGGCCCATCTCGAGCCCCGCCAGCAAATCCTTAACGAAGCGGCCATGCACTACTGCCCCGATTGCGGCAAGGCTTTCGCGACCGAACAGATGATTGCGCGCATGACCGAGCGGCTGAGCGGCCACTGGATGTTTCAGGACGAGGCTTCGCGCAAGCGTCTTCTGCTCTGCGAGGATTGCCGGATCAAGCACATGTCGGACGACCACGACGGAATGATCGATGTGCATCGCGGAAAAGGAGCTTGATCGTCGCTTTCCGCCAGAAACGTTTGGCCCACTAGACTAAAGTCTAAGGCTTGATCAAGGTCAATTGCGAAGAGGGTGCGGCTTGCGGCTCGTGCCGCTCCGAGCGTCCGAGAGTGTTCGGATTCTCGGACGTCGGCCGCTGTCATCGCCTCTTTTTATGCTCGTCTCCGAAGATCGGAGAGCGCCCGTACTGCAGCTACCCCAGCGGTTCCAGGCAGCTTCCGGGCCAGCGCGATGGTTTCGGCAGCAGCGCTTTGCCAGCGCTTCGGCAGACGGCCAGGCACCACGAATCGGCTTTGCCCGGAACGATCGCAAGTCGTGCCGAAGCTGTGCTCGATCGGGCCGGTCGGGTCCCGCTCGTCGGAAAGCGCTTGACGCGAAGTACGAAGCGGAAGTACATTGAAGTGAAGCAAGGAGTGCAAAGATATCTCTGCCATGCAGTTCGAATCGAACTCCACAGCGTCATCGGAATCATCGTCGACGGCTCCATCCTCGGAGTGGCGCTCCCAATCGGATCGGAAATCGGATCATCGGTTTCTTGAGGACGCCGAAAGTTTCCGTTCGGATACCTACCGAATACTTGCCCGTCTTTTTCGCGCCGCCCCGGACCGCGAGTTGCTCCGCGGCCTTGCCGGCAGCAGCAGCGAAGTCGGGGGATCGAAGCTCGGCGCGGCCTGGCGGGAACTGTCGGAAGCGAGTCGCCAGGCGGATCCCGTGTTGCTCGACCGCGAATTCCACGCCCTGTTCATCGGACTGGGCCGAGGAGAAGTACTCCCCTATGCCAGCTGGTACCTGTCGGGATTCCTGCTCGACAAGCCGCTTGCCCGCCTGCGCACGGATCTGAAAGCGCTTGGTATCGAGCGGGCCGAAAACGTCACGGAGTCCGAAGATCATTTCGCTGCCATTTGCGAAACAATGGCCTTGCTGGTCGAGACGGACGGCGGCATCGACTACGCCGGACAGAAAAGATTTTACGATCAACATCTGCAACCCTGGGTTTCCCGATTTCTCGACGACGTTCGGGCCGCACGCAATGCTCGGTTCTATCGCCAGGCGGCGGAACTGGGGCGGCGGTTTTTCGAATTCGAGGAAAGCTGGTTGACGTTACCGCAATAGCACTGGAGAGAAGAGTCATGAAGAATCGTCGCAAGAAACTGGTGCAGGCGCCTGACCTGGGACGCCGCCGCGTTCTGGGCAGCGCAATGGGACTCGGTACCGCGGCCGGATTGGGCCTGCTTACGACATCCGGGAATGCGTCGGCCGGGATCCCTGCGGGACCAGCCGCCGGACCTCGCAGCTATCAAGAGACAGACCATATTCGTCGCTATTACAAAAGCGCCCGACTGTAGTCGCGGCACCCGGAAATCCGGCTGGAGAATCGCCTCATGAAACTGATCCGCAAGCAATCCAAATCATCAACCGATTCTGCCGCGCACGAAAGCGCGTTCGACCGCAGGACGTTTCTGAAGCGTTCCGGTCTGACTGCCAGCGGTGCCGCGGTTGCGGCCAGCATTCCGCTGGGGATGATGCGCCGTCGCGCCGAGGCCCAGACGGATTCGGCGCCTGCGCAGCGCAACGTCGAGGTCAAGCGCACGGTTTGCAGTCACTGCTCGGTCGGGTGCGGCTCCATCGCCCATGTCGAGAACGGC
>JBPRGD010000147.1:0-1079 GCA_051428125.1 Candidatus Wenzhouxiangella sp. M2_3B_020 | reverse complement strand
CATCGCGCGCGGTTGCGCGCCTTCGCTTCTGAAGAACACCTTTTCCTTCGTTCCGGGCTGGCCGGACGTCCTGGAGCAGGGCTGGATCTGGGTCGCCACCGATTACGCCGGTCTCGGCACCGCCGGTCCACACCCCTACCTGGTCGGTCCGGCCGAGGGATACGCCGTGCTCGACGCCGTGCGCGCAACACGCGCCATCGATGGACTCGAGGCGTCGACCCGGACCGTGGCCTGGGGCCATTCGCAGGGCGGTCACGCGGCGCTGTGGACCGGCATCGTCGCGCCGGCCTACGCGCCCGACGTGGACCTGGTCGGCGTCGCCGCGGTGGCGCCGGCATCGGATCTCGTCGCGCTGGTCGAAGCCGTGCACGATTCGTTGCTGGGCCGCATGCTGTCGGCGCTGCTGGTGCACGGATATTCGGCCGTGTACCCGGACGTTCGCCTCGGAGATCTGCTGCGCCCCGTAGCACGGCCGCTGGCCCGCGACCTCGCCGACCGGTGCATGGCGGGTATCGAGCTTGCCGTGTCAGCCGTGCCCGCGCTGCTGGCCGCGCCGACGCTGTTCCGGGACGATCCGCCGACCGGCGCGTTCCGCCAGCGGCTCGCCGAGAACACCCCCGACCGGGCGATCGACGCGCCGGTGCTCATCGCACAGGGTGGTGAGGATCCCACCGTGCGGCCCGGAATCCAGGCCGGCTTCGTCGCGCGCCGATGCATGGCCGGCCAGCAGATCGACTATCGCGGCTTTCCCGCCGAGAACCACCTGTCCATCGTCGGAAGCGATTCCCCGGTTCCCGAACTGCTCGTCGGGTGGAGCAGGGATCGTTTCGCGGGCCGGCCCGTGGCCGGCGGATGCACGGTGTGGTCCGACGAAGCGGGTGCCTCGCCGGTCCTCGAATGATCGCAGCACCTGCCGGCATGCGGGTTGACAGCGCGTCGGCCCAGCATCGATAGTGAAAGGCCACTTTCGACCAAGGACGACCCATGACCATTCATTTCGAACTCATGCCGTTGCTGGCCCTGATCGCAGGCATCGTCATCCTGGTCGCACCGCGGCTGCTCAACTACGTCGTTGCGGC
>JBPRGD010000146.1:0-7554 GCA_051428125.1 Candidatus Wenzhouxiangella sp. M2_3B_020 | reverse complement strand
TCGCGCGTGGCGATCGCGCGCACGGCCACCGTCATCGTCTGGGTGCCGGCGTTGCCGCCCATGGACGCGACGATGGGCATGAGAACGGCCAGCGCCACCATCTGGTCGATGGTCTCGGCGTAGGCGTCGATGACCATCGAGGCGACGATGGCGGTGACGAGGTTGACCATCAGCCACACCGCGCGCCCCTTGGTGGTCTGGAAGACGGTGTCGGCGAGGCTGGAATCCTCGTCGACCCCGGCCAGGCGCAGCAGGTCTTCCTCGTGTTCCTCGTCGAGCACGGCCATGGCGTCGTCGATCGTGATCACCCCGACCAGGCGCCCGCTTTCGTCGACCACCGGCGTCGAGATCAGGTGATAGTGGTTGAACAGGTACGCGACGTCGGCTTCGGGATCGTTGACGTTGACGGTCCGGTAGCTGGGCTCGGAGATTTCGCCCAGCGACTGGTCCCGCTTCGACGACAGCAGCCGCCCGAGCGCGACGTAGCCCACCGGCTTCATCGCCGGAGTGACGAGGATGACGTGGTAGAACTGGTCGGGCAGTTCGTCGGCGCCGCGTACGAAATCGATGGCCTGGCCGACGTTCCAGTCTTCGGGCAGCGCGACCAGCTCGCGCTGCATCAGGCGCCCGGCCGAATACTCCGGATACGACAGCGAACTTTCGACGCCGACCCGCTCGCCGATCTCCAGCGCGTCGAGGATACGCGTCTGCTCGTGCTCTTCCAGGTCCTCGACGAGGTCGACGACATCGTCGGAGTCGAGGCCGCGGATCGCGTCGGCGAGCACGTCCTCGGGCAGCGCCTGCAGCAGCGGTTCGCGAACCGACTCGTCCAGCTCGGACAGCGTTTCGCCGTCGATGCGCCGGCCCCACAACCGGATCAGTTCGTCGCGATCGGCGCTGCCGATCTGCTCGAGCAGATCGGCGACATCGGCGGCGTGCAGCGGCTCCAGCAGGTCGTGGATGCCCTGGGCGTCCCCGGCCTCCACCGCTTCGAGCACGCGATCGACGAACTCCTTGTCGAGGACTTCGGCGGACGTCTCGCTTTCCTGGATCGATTCGGCTTCCATTCGGGCAACTCCGGGCCGGACCGCCGGGCGATGCATCGCCGGCGGCGTGGGTTCTGATTCTGTTGGCACCGCCATTATCCCGGCAACGCGGTCCGTCGCCAACCCGGATGCCAACGGCACCGCGAATCGGGCTACGCTGGGGCTTCGCCCATCGCTCTCGCCTGCGCATGAAGACCATCGGACTCATCGGCGGCATGAGCTGGGAATCGACGATTCCCTACTACCGCGTCATCAACGAGGCCGTCCGGGAGCGGCTCGGCGGCCTGCACTCGGCCCGCATCGTCCTCTACAGCGTCGATTTCCACGAGATCGAGCGGTTGCAGGCGGCCGGCGACTGGAACCGCGCCGGTGCGTTGCTGGCCGGCATCGCGGCCAGGCTCGAGGCGGCCGGCGCCGACGTGATCGTCGTTTGCACCAACACCATGCATGCCGTGGCCGAGGCGATCGAATCGGCCGTGGGAATCGAGCTGCTGCATATCGCAGACGCGACCGGCGAGGCCGTCGCCAATGCCGGGCTGGACAGGGTGGGCCTGCTCGGAACCCGCTTCACGATGGACGAGGCGTTCTATCGAGGCCGGCTGGAGCAGCGTCACGGCCTGGACATTCTGGTGCCGAACGAATCCGACCGGGCCGATGTCCACCGCGTGATCTTCGAGGAACTCTGCGTCGGCGAGATCCGCGCCGAGTCGCGCAGGCTCTACGCGCGCGTGATCGGCGAGCTGGCCGAGCGCGGGGCCGAGGGGATCATCCTCGGCTGCACCGAGATCGGGCTGCTGATCGAGCCCGGCGACGTGGCCGTGCCGCTGTTCGACACCGCCGCCATCCATGCCCGCGCGGCGGCGGCGTTCGCGTTGAGGGACTGATCGTCAGCCGTCCCGGTCCTCGATCTCGAAGGTCACGCCGGCATGCGCCTTCAGGCGCTCGAGCAGCTTGCCGTCCAGCGCCGTCGCCGGCGTCCAGAACCCGCCCGTGACGTCGTCGCCGATGTCGCAGGCCAGGCAGACGGCTGCCTCGCCGATCATCTTCGACGTAGAGCCGTAGCCCGGGTCGCGGTCGCCGCGCACGCGGGCCCGCAGCGTCTCGTCGTCGTCGGTCCGACCCTCGATGACGATGTTGAAGAACCCGGCCTTGCGCTGTTCGGCCGACGGGCCCTCGCCCGGCTTGGGCAGCACCATCTTCTTGAGCAGCGTGCGCGTCGGACCCAGCGCGGCACCCACCGCGAACGCACCCATGCCGAGCGAGACCATAGAGGCCTTGACGCGGCCGCCGAAGCCGGTACCGGTCAGCACCGCCTCGTCGTAGCGGAAGTCCTTGCCGTAGGCGTGGTCCTGCAGCGCGTTGGCCCGGTGCACGATGCGCGTGTTGATCGCGGCCATGATGAACGGCGCCGACCAGGAGCCGATCTCGTCGTCGTGCTTCGGTCCGCCCACGTGGGGCTGGCGCGGGCCGACGCGCGCGTCGGCGGGGCATAGCGCATACGGGTTCTTCAGCAGCTTCGCCGTCTCGTCGTCTCGGCGGGCTTCCTCGACGATGTTGAGCATGCTCGCGAACGTGCCGCCGCTCAGTCCGCCCTTGGCCGCCTTGACCCGCAGACGCACGCGTTCCAGCGGTTTGCCGTAGCGCTTCGTCGCCTCCTGCTGCACGAACCAGACGCCGATGTCGGACGGGATGGAATCGAAGCCGCAGCAGTGCACGATGCGCGCGCCGCTGCGCTCCGCGGCCTCGGCATGGCGGTCCAGCATCTGGCGCATCCACGGCACTTCGCCGGACAGGTCGCAGTAGTCGGTGCCGTGCTCGGCACAGGCCGCGACCAGGTCCGAGCCGTGCAGCGCATAGGGCCCGACGGTCGTGCAGACGACCTTCGTGCGCTTCACCAGCGCGTCAAGCGATTCGCGGTCGTGGCTGTCGGCGACCAGAACGGGCAGCGAACCCGCGTTGCCGCCGAGTTCTTCGCGGATCTTCGCGAGTTTTTCCGAGCTGCGCCCGGCCAATGCCCATTTCAGTTCGCCGTCGGCGCCGTGGCGGGCGAGCAGGTGTTCGGCGACCAGCCGGCCGGTGAAACCGGTCGCGCCCATCAGCACGACGTCGAATTCGCGCGCTTCGCTCATCGGTGTTCATCCCGTTGGATCGAGCCGTCACCATAACCGAGCCGGGTCGCCGGCACGCGACGTCGCGTCCGCCTCGGCTCCGGCGTTCCGGACATTTCCCGGACATCCGGGCACGGCCCCCCGGGCTAGGCTTGACGGGTCCGACTCATGGAGTGCCGAGATGCAGATGACCCGACCCCTGGCGTTCTGCGCGATTGCGGTGTGGCTGACGGCCGGCCCTGCGTTTGCCCAGGAAGAAGCCGAAGCGCCCGAGTCGCCGCCCACGCCGGCGTGCACAACCGATGCATCGCCGTACCGCGATTTCGATTTCTGGGTCGGCGACTGGGAGGTCTTCGATCCGGAAAGCGATCGCAAGCTCGGCGAGAACACGATCACGCTGCGCGAGAAGGGCTGCCTCATCGTCGAGCGCTGGAACGGCGCCCGCGGCGGAACCGGCATGAGCATGAACTTCTACGATCCGCTGAAAAAGGCCTGGCGCCAGGTCTGGCAGAGCCCGTGGGGTTTCATCGATTACACTGGCGGGGCCGACGAGCAGGGCCGCATGGTGCTGGAAGGCACGATCCACTCCAACGCCCGCGGCACTTCCAGCGACTTCCGCGGCCGCTGGACCCCGAACGACGACGGCACGGTGCTGCAGGAGTTCTGGCAGCGCAACGCCGAGACGGGCGAATGGGATCCGTGGTTCGTCGGGGAGTATCGGCCGCGGGAGGACTCGCTGTCTTCCGTGCAACCGAGCGAGGTCGTCGAAGGCGGCTGACGAACGCGTCGGCAGACGGGTACCGCTTCTTCAGTGCGCCGCGCGGCGCCGCGGTAGACGCTCGGTTTCAGGTTCCGGGATCAATCCAGCGCATCCAGCCCCAGGTCGAGATTGGGCGCCGAATGGGTGATCGCGCCCACCGAGATCACCTGCACTCCGGTCTCGGCGATGCCGCGGACGGACTCGAGATCGACGCCGCCGGAGGCTTCGAGTACGACACCGGTGCCGGCGCACTGCTCTACGGCCGAGCGCAGGTCCGCGAGCGCGAAATTGTCCAGCAGGATGCTGTCGGCGCCGGCGTCGACGGCCTCGTCGAGCTGGTCGGAGGCGTCGATCTCGACGGCGATCCGCGTCATGTGGCCGACGCGGGCGCGTGCCCGGCGGACGGCCTCGCCGACGCCGCCGCACGCGGCGACGTGGTTGTCCTTGATCAGCACCGCGTCGTCGAGACCGAAGCGATGCGGACGTCCGCCGCCGGTGGCGACGGCGGCCAGCTCCAGTGCCCGCATTCCCGGCGTGGTCTTGCGCGTGTGCGCGATCGCGGCCCCGGTGCCGTCCACGGCATCGACGTAGCGCCGGGTGAGCGTCGCGATGCCGCCGAGCCGCCCGAGAAAATTCAGCGCGGTCCGCTCGGCGGTAAGAATCGCGCGGGTTCTGCCCGAAATGCGTGCGATCCGGTCACCGCCGGCCAGCGCCTCGCCGTCGTCGCGACGCCACTCGACGTCCAGGCCCGGGTCGACCTGTGCGAACGCCTCGGCGGCGGCTGCCGTTCCCGCGAGCACGCCGGCCTGCCGCGCCCGGATCTCGTAACTGCCGATCGCGTCGGCGGCAACGGTCGCGACGGTCGTGACGTCGCCGCGTCCGCCGAGATCCTCGGCCAGCGCGCGGGCGACGCAGTCGGTGACGATGTGGCGGGGGGGATGCTGCATGGATCAGGCGGCGCCGCGTGCGCCGATACGTTCCGGGCGCACCGATGTCATGCGCTCGGCCGAAAGCTCGGTATGGGTAACCGGCGCCGACGCGTTCGGGAAATCGGTGCGGAAATGCGCGCCCCGGCTCTCTTCTCGCAGCAGCGCGCCGGCGGTTATGAAGCGGGCGGCGACCAGCGAATCGCTCGCGCCGCACTCGGCCACCAGCCCGTCGATGGCGTCCAGCAGTTCCATCAGTCCCGAAGCGTCGCGCTCGACGCCTGCGTGGCGGCCCATTTCGCTGCGAAGCCGCCGCAGTGCGCGGAGGGTGACGGCCGGCGCCGGCCGCACCGGCGCGCCGCGGCCTTCGTGGACATTGGAGTCGCTGGCCCGGATGGTGCGGGCCGCGCGGCGGCCGGTGACCAGCGCATCCAGCAGCGAGTTCGACGCCAGCCTGTTGCCGCCGTGAACGCCGGTGCAGCCGGCCTCGCCGACGACGTAGAGGCCCGGCACTTCGCTGTAGCCGTTGCCGTCGGTTGCCACGCCGCCCATGTGGTAGTGCTCGGCCGGCTCGACCGGGATCGGCTGCGTGCGCGGATCGATGCCGGCCTGCATGCACGAACGGAACACCGTGGGGAAGCGCTCGGGAAACGCCCCGCCGGGCGCGTCCGTCGCATCCAGCCACGCACCCTTGCCGGTCGCGACCTGGCGGTGCACCGCCCGGGCGACGACATCGCGGGGCGCCAGCTCCGCGTCCGGGTGAGCGTCGATCATGAAGCGCTTGCCGTCTCCGTCGACGAGAACCGCGCCCTCTCCGCGCAGCGCCTCGGTCGCAAGCGGCGCCGGATCGCGGCCCACGTCGATCGCCGTGGGATGGAACTGCACGAATTCCGGATCGCGGATCCAGGCTCCCAGTCGCGCGCACCAGGCCAGCGCCTGGCCGCGGTTGCCGGCCGGATTCGTCGTGGTCCGGAACAGGCCGCCGATCCCGCCGGTCGCGACGACGGTGGCACGCGCCGGTATTTCCTGCAGCGTGCCGGCGGCGTCGGTGGCCAGCACGCCCCGGCAGCCGTGATTGCCGCGCGGCAGGAGGCCGCAGCCGAACCAGCCCTCGTAGAGCCGGATGTGCGTGCTCTCGCGCGCTGCCCGTACCAGCGCATCGACGATGGCCTGCCCGGCCTGGTCGCCGTTGACGCGCGCGACCCGGGCCCGACCGTGCGCGGCCTCGCGCGACAGCGCCCAGTTGCTGTCGGGACGGTGTTCGAACGCGACGCCGTGGCGCTCGAGTTCGCGCACCTCTTCGGGCGCGGCCTCGGCCAGCTCCCGGGCCAGCGCTTCATCGGACAGGCCGGCGCCGGCGATCACGGTGTCGCGGGCGTGGTCGGCCGGGCTGTCGTCGGCACCGAGCGCGGCGGCGATGCCGCCCTGCGCCCAGCCGGTGGCCGAATCGGCGCCCAGCGATCCGCCGGCCAGCAGCACGACGGGAAGCGGTGCGGCGTGCAGCGCGGTCCAGAGCCCGGCGATGCCGGACCCGACAACGACCACCGGCGCGTCGCGCAGCGTGTTCACGTCACCACGTACTCGGCGTTCCGGGCCGGTTTCGCGGTGTCGAACGACGGCGGCGTCTCACCCAGCGGCAGGTCCAGCATGGCCTGCACGCTGGCGCGTGCCCGCTCGGCGACGTCCGGGTCGACCTCGACCTCGTATTGCATCCGCCGCAGCGATTCATAGATGCCCGACAGCGTGATGCGCTTCATGTGCGGGCAGAGGTTGCACGGTCGCACGAAGCGCGTCCGGGGATTGTCCACGGCCACGTTGTCGCTCATCGAGCACTCGGTGATCAGGATGGCCTCGCGCGGCTCGTGGTCGTGCACGAACGCGGCCATCGCGCCGGTGGACCCCGCGAAATCGGCGGCCTTCAGCACGTCCGGCGGGCATTCCGGATGGGTGATGATCATCGCGTCGGGGTGTTCGGCGCGAAGCTGCTCGATTTCTTCGACCGTGAAGCGCTCATGCACCTCGCAGGCGCCCTTCCAGGTGAGCACGCGCACGTCCGTCTGGCTGGCGACGTTCTTCGCGAGGTACTCGTCCGGAATCATGATGACCGTGTCCGTTCCCCACTGCTTCGCGACGGCCTCGACCACCGGCACGGCATTGGACGACGTGCAGCAGATGTCGGACTCGGCCTTGACCGCCGCCGACGTGTTGACGTAGGTGACGATGGGGTAGTCGGGATAGGCCGCCCGGATGCGCCGGACGTCCTCGCCGGTGATCGACGCGGCCAGCGAGCAGCCGGCACGGGGATCGGGAATCAACACCGTCTTGTCCGGCGACAGGATCTTTGCCGTTTCGGCCATGAAGTGCACGCCGGCCTGGACGATGACGTCGGCGTCGGCCTCCGCGGCCAGGCGCGCGAGGTTCAGGGAGTCTCCGGTCGCGTCGCCGACGCAGTGGAAGATCTCCGGCGTCATGTAGTTATGCGCGAGCACCACGGCGTTGCGCTCGGCCTTCAGCCGATTGATCGCATCGATCAGCGGAGCATGCAGCGGCCACTCGACCTCTGGCACGACGTCGCGAACGCGCTCGTAGAGACCGTCGGTGCGTTTCCGGACGGCGTCGTCGTAGACAAGTTGTTCGGGCGCCGGCCAGCCGGCCGGTCGGTGCCCGCTGTGCATGGGCTGCCGCAAGATGGTTTCCATGATTCGGTCGTCGGG
>JBPRGD010000145.1:0-3515 GCA_051428125.1 Candidatus Wenzhouxiangella sp. M2_3B_020 | reverse complement strand
GCGCAGGCCGAGCCGCTGATCTGGGGTTTTCAAGCGGAGCAGTTCGAATATCGCGCGATGGATGGCGAGGATGCCTTCGTCTGGGATTTTGATGCCCTTGCGGGGTCGGATGAGCTGAAATTCGTCTGGCGAAGCGAGGCGGAACTCGGTCTGACATCGGATGATTTTGAGAAGCTGGAAAATCAGCTGCGTCTGCAGTTCCCGATCTCGACGTTCTTCGACGCCGTGGTAGGGGCCTATGCGGACACGCCTGATGGCACTCCCGACCGCTACGCAGGCGTAGTCGGCGTCAAAGGCCTCGCACCGCAGTGGTTCGAGATCGATGCCGATCTCTTTGTCTCTGAACATCCCTTCTTCCGGTTCGAGGCAGAATATGAGGCGCTTCTGACCAATCGGCTGATCCTCACGCCGAGTATCGAAATCGATCTGCCTCTCAAGGATGATCTGGCGCGTGAACGGGGCGCGGGCGGTGCGGTTGTCGAGCTCGGGGCACGGCTCAGCTACGACGTTATCGACCGCGCGTTCTCTCCCTATATCGGCGTCAACTATGAAGCCTCGTTTGGCGACACCAAGGATATTCTCCGCGCCAATGGCGACGATACGGATGCATTCTCGATCGTGATCGGTACGCGTCTGATGTTCTGAAAATTGGCCGCCCCGGTTGAAGGCCGGGGCGTATCCGTCCGGCGCGACCGCCGTTGACATTCAACGAGGCTGCCAATTCCACGGCGCGAGTTCGTCGATGCGGTTGATCTTGTGATCGGCGATGTGGGTCAGCACCCAGGTCAGCCAGGCTTCCGGATCGACGCGGTTCATGCGGGCGGTCTCGATGAGCGTGTAGGCGATCGCGGCAGCCTTGCCGCCACCTTCCGATCCCATGAAGAGATAATTCTTCCTTCCGAGAGTCAGCGGTCTGATTGATCGCTCGCAGATGTTGTTGTCCAGCTCGAGCTGGCCGTCTTCGAGATAGGCCCGGGCTTTGGGCATGCGGCCGAGGGCGTAGCGAATGGCCTCGGCCAGACTGGTTTTCCCAGAGATTCTCGGCAGCTGCTGCTTCAGCCAGGTTTCCAGCTCGTCGAAGATGGGCTTGGCCCGGGTCTGTCGCAGGGCGACCCGTTCGTCGGGCGGCTTGTAGCGCGCGTCCTTTTCGACGGCATAGAGTTTTGCGATCCGTTCGATTGTCTCCTTGGCGATGGTGGAGCCGTTTCGTTCGAAGACATCCACGAACTTCCGGCGCACATGCACCATGCAGGCTTGTTCCGTGGCCAGCCCCTCGCCGAACAGCCCGTTGAAGCCGGTGAACCCGTCGGCATGCACGATACCCGTGTAGCCCTTGAGGTGGGCGGCGGGATGGGTGCCCTTGCGATCGACGCTGAACTGATACCAGGCACAGGGCGGGGCCTGGCCGCACCATGGCCGTTCATCGCGGACATAGCTCCACATCCGCGCGGTCTGGGTTTTGCCGGTCTTGCCTCCGATTTGCATCTTGACCGGGGTATCGTCCGCGAAGAGCGTGGGACCGGCGCGCGCCAACTTGCCGATATGGTCGGCCAGAGGTTCCAAGAGTGCCGTCGATCGCCCGACCCAATCGGTCAGGGTCGACCGGTGCAGATCGACCTTCTCCCGGGCGTAGATCCCGGACTGTCTATACAATGGAAGATGATCGCAATACTTGCCGACCAGCACATGCGCCAGCAGGCCGGGGCCGGCACGCCCGCGTTCGATCGGTCGGCTTGGCAGCGGCGCCTGTGCGAAGACCTCGCAGCAGGAACAGGCCATGCGCGGGCGGATGATGTCGCGGACGACAAACCGTCCGGGGATGTAGTCCAGCTCCTGCGTCACGTCCTCGCCCAGGGTCCGCAAGGTGCCGCCGCAATCGGTGCAGGTCTCGCCCGGGGACAGAACCTCGGAGTGCCGCTCCAGATGGTCGGGCAGCGGGGCACGGCTGTGCTTGCGTTTGCCGGGCTTGTCGTCATCGATCTGTTCGTCGCCCTGACCGGGGTTCGCCTGCTGGTCGGCCGCGGCCGCGGCGATCTCGGTCTCCTCCTGAAGATCCAAATGCAGCTGGTCCGCACTTTCGGATTTGGAGCCGAACCGCGCCTTGCGATGACCCGCCAGTTGATGCTCCAGCTTCTCGATCTTCAGGGCCTGGGACCTGGCCAGATCGCGCAACTGTTCCGCCACCGCACGCAATTCGTCGGGATCGGATGGCAAGGTTCGCGGCGTCTCCAGCATGGCTGGATTTATACCGCCTCGCCCCGCACAAGGGAAGCTTATGGTGCTGGATTCTCTTCCAAATCTCCGGTCGTGAGCGGCCGCCACGTCTTCTGCGGCATGCGCCAGTCAATGCCTTCCAGAAGCATGGCCAGCATCGATGGACTGAGGCTGACCTTCCCGTCCTTCGCAGCGGGCCAGACAAACCGACCCCTCTCCAATCGCTTGCTGAACAGGCAGGCCCCCTGCGCATCCCACCAGATGATTTTCAAAAGATCGCCCCGGCGCCCGCGGAACACGAACAGGTGGCCCGAATACGGGTCTTCCTCGAGCGTCTTCTCGGTCTGCGCCGCCAGCGTGTTGAACCCCCGCCGCATGTCCGTGACCCCGGCCGCCAGCCAGATCCGCGTGTTGCTCGGCACCGGGATCATGTCATCAGGCCCTGGACCAGCCCCAGAACCGACGACAGCGCCGTCGGACCCTCCACCACGACCCGCCGCCCGTCCGAGAGCGTGATGTCGACCCGCTGCGCAAGAACGGGCCCGTCCGCCTCAAGATCAGATCCCGGATCAGGCTCGGCGGCCACGCCGGTGATCTCGACCGGCAGGAAGAGAGTGTCGTCCCCGGGATCGTCGGGCACGTCAACTTCGGCCGGCGCAAAACGCGGATCACGTAGCCACGTGAAGATCAGGTTCGAGTTCATCGCATACCGACGCGCCACCTGCGCCACGGACACGCCGGGCGCCCGTGTCTGCCGGCAGATCGAGCGTTTCTCATCATCAGACCAGAACCGCTTCTTCTGCCCCTTCATGCCCGTCATGGAGTGCCTCAAGATGTCCATTATCGATCATGGACATTATCGACAGCGGAGGCACGCCGTCAGAGCAGTCACAACGGACGGATACCACCAACCGATAGTTTTCCCTGATGAAGGATAACACCTCTTTATCTCTCGCGCCGCTGTTCACTAATTCAATCACCTTGCGTGCGTATGCGCGCTGCGGCAGGACATGCTCGATAAACAGGGGCTCGCCGCGCTGTCGCGCCTCCTGCGCGGCCGCGCTAATTTCAGCCGCCGGATCGCTTTTCAAGCTGTTGATGTGGGTCAGGTGCGGAAAGCAAACGTACAAGCTCAGGATATCAAGGATACGCTCAACCGAGTGTATCGCGCCGCCGTTGTCAGTGAAGCCGCTTTCTACTGCCTTGTTGCGCGCCTCAATGAACAGGCGTAGCGCGGGTAGCAGGTTCTCAGCGTGATACTTTCTCGCCATGCGTTCGCCTTCACGCCCGCCGCACCGTGC